>CAMNNS010000005.1 GCA_946545765.1 uncultured Bacteroidales bacterium
AGGTTAAAGCGATGTTTAATGAAAGGGGGCAAAAGATAGAATCTGCAGGACCTTCTGTTCCAGTTTCTGTTCTTGGTTTAAATGGAGCACCTCAAGCAGGTGATACATTTAATGTTTTTGAAAATGAGAGAGATGCAAAAGAGCTTGCAAATAAGAGAGAGCAACTTATCAGGATACAAGGTCTTAAAACTCAAAAGCACATTACTTTGGAAGAGTTAGGTAGAAGAATTGCTATTGGAAATTTCAAAGAGCTTAATATCATTGTTAAAGGTGATGTTGATGGTTCTATAGAGGCATTAAGTGACTCATTGATAAAATTATCTACTGAGGAGGTAAAGGTGAATGTAATTCACAAAGCAGTTGGAGAGATTTCAGAGTCTGATGTACTTTTAGCAGAAGCATCTGAGGCAATTATTATAGGTTTCCAGGTTCGCCCTTCTGTGAATGCAAGAAAGATGGCAGAGAAAGAGGAGATAGAAATTCGTTTATATTCTGTTATCTATGATGCAATCAATGAGGTTAAGAGTGGTATAGAGGGTATGCTTGCCCCTGTTGAGAAAGAGGTGGTAACAGCAACACTTGAAGTAAGACAAACATTTAAAATATCTAAGGTTGGAACTATTGCCGGTTGTATGGTAAAAGAGGGTAAGATAACAAGAGGCTCTAAAGTTAGACTTATCAGAGATGGTATTGTCGTTCATAGTGGAGTTTTAGGCTCTCTTAAAAGGGAGAAAGATGATGTTAAGGAGGTTCTATCGGGATACGATTGTGGAGCAGGAATAGATAATTTTAACGATATAAAAGTAGGCGATATTATAGAAGCTTACAAAATAGAGGAGATAAAGAGAACACTTTAATTACTAAGCAAATTTAGTGATAGATATTTTTTAGTAAATGTTTCCAAATCATAGAAATGTTAAGTTTTTAGAAATTATTTTGCGGAGTTTTTATGGAAGTTACAGCAGAAGTTATCGCTCAACATTTTAATGGCGAGATAATAGGAGATCCTCAAGTTAAAGTTAGTCAAGTTGCTAAAATAGAATATGGTAAACCTCACAACATTTGTTTTTTAGCAAATCCAAAGTATCAACACTTTTTGTTGTCGAGTAATGCAGGTATTGTTATCGTGAGTAGGGCACTATTACCTAAAGAAAAAGTCAAGCCAACTCTGATTGTTGTAGAAGATGCTTATCAAGCTGTTGCTTCTCTATTAGATATGTTGAATACTCTAAAAAAGAGCAAAAAAAGGGGAAAATCTATCCTCTCTTATAGAGCGTTAAGTTCAAAGATCAGTAAAGGGGTTTACATAGGAAAGTTCTCTTATGTGGGAAGTAAAAGTGTTATAGGTAAGAATACACAAATTTATCCCCAAGTTTATATAGGTAATCATGTATCTATAGGGGAGAATGTTACAATATACCCCGGGGTAAAAATCTATGATTCTTGTAAAGTAGGAGATAATTGCATACTACATGCAAATGTTGTAATAGGTTCAGATGGTTTTGGTTTTGCCCCCACTCCCGATGGATCTTATAAAAAAATACCTCAAACAGGAAATGTTATTGTTGAAGATGATGTAGAGATAGGTTCTAACACTGTAATAGATAGAGCTACAATGGGTTCTACAATTGTTAAGAAAGGAGTGAAGTTAGATAATCTTATACAAGTGGCACATAATGTAGAGATTGGAGAAAATACAGTTATAGCAGCTCAATCGGGAATTGCAGGTAGCACAAAGATAGGTAAAAATTGTATGTTTGGTGGTCAGACAGGTGTAGCAGGTCATATTACAGTTGCAGATGGTTGTAAATGTAGTGCTCAAACAGGGATACAGGGCTCTGTTTCAGAGGAACAGGCAAAGAGGGGTGTCATGGGTACTCCAGCGATAGATCTAATGACATATATGAGGTGTTATGCTAAATTTAAGCACCTTGCAGATTAACACTCTTTTTTTTATATTTGCAAAAAGCGAAGAACAGAATGATGTACACAAATCAACATACTTTAAAAGGGATATACGAATTCTCAGGTAAGGGACTTCATACAGGCAAAAAGGTAAATATGAGAATAGAGCCTGCTCCCGCCAATTTCGGAATTCAATTTAAGAGGGCAGATTTAGGTGAGAGTGTTCCTTTGGTAGAAGCTTGTGTAGATTATGTCAGTGCAACATCTCGAGGGACAACATTAGATAAAGATGGTATAAGAATTTTAACTTTAGAACATTTGATGGGTGCTCTTTATGCTATGCATATAGATAATGCCCTAATAACTTTAGATTCAGAAGAGGTACCAATTTTAGATGGAAGTGCAAAATTATATGCAGAAGCTTTTATTAAGGATGGATTAGAGGAGCAGAATGCACCACGAAAGTATTTAGTATTAGATAGAAAGGTGGTTTGCAGAAATGTATCTGGTTCTGAAATGGTTGTTTATCCCGATGACCATTTTTCTATAGATGTTATGATAGATTTTGGTTCAAGAGTTCTTGGTAATCAATATGCACGCTTTGACTCAAACACCAATTTCCCAATAGATATAGCCCCTTGTAGAACATTTGTCTTTTTCCATGAATTGGAACCACTTTTCAAAAATAACCTTATAAAGGGTGGAGATTTAGATAATGCCCTTGTTATAGTTGAAAATCCTGTTCCGCAAGAAGAGTTGGATAGATTGGCTAAGATATTTAATGTTAAAGTATTAGAGAGGGTGCCAGAGGGATATTTGAGCCACACCTCTCTTAGGTTTCAAAATGAATGTGCTCGCCATAAGTTGTTAGATGTTTTAGGCGATTTTTCTCTTGTTGGATACCCAATTAAAGGAAAAGTTATAGCTTACAAGAGTGGGCATTCAATAAATAGTACTATCGCGAGGGAGCTAAGAACCTTGGCACTCAGACAATTTAAAAGAAGTTACTGATAAAACATAATCATACAACTAAAATAATAACAGATATATGGCACAAGATTTAGAAAAAATTAAAGAGATAAGAAAAAGGCTTTCAGAGGCACCAAAGTATGATGCTAATTTAAAGCCTGTTTATGATATAGCAGGCATCCAGAAATTATTGCCTCATCGTCCTCCTTTCTTAATGGTTGATAGAATTTTAGAAATAGAAGAAGATTCAATCGTTGGGATAAAAACTATTGGGGTAAATGAGTGGTATTTCCAAGGCCATTTCCCAACAGAGCCTGTTGTGCCGGGAGTTCTTTTAATTGAGGCAATGGCACAAGTTGGTGGAATATTAGTTTTAAGAGGTGTAGATGAACCAGAGAAATATTCTACCTACTTTGCAAAAGTTAATAATTTTAAATTTCGTCAAAAAGTTGTTCCAGGTGATGTAGTTGTGTTTAAATTGGTAATTACAGAGCCGTTAAACCATTCAATAGTTAGTATGAGTGGTAAAGCGTGGGTGGGGGATAATGTTGTTTGTGAGGGAGATATGGTTGCTCAGGTTATAAAAAATAAAGAATAAAAAAATATAAAAATTGATGGAAAATACATTTGTACACCCGAATGCAAAAATTGGAAAAAATGTAATCATTAGTCCAGGGGCTATTATTGCTGAACATGTTGAGATAGGCGATGGTACTTGGATTGGGCCGTATGCAGCGATAAATGATTATGTTAAGATTGGAACTAATTGTAAGATTTATAATGGGGCGATTGTAGGGGCAATACCTCAAGATTTGAAATTTAAGGAGGAGGTCTCTTATGTAGAGATAGGGAATAATGTCGTGATAAGAGAATATTGTACAGTAAGCAGGGGTACAATGGCAAGTGGGAAAAATATAACAAAGATTGGAGATAACTCTTTCTTAATGGCTTATGTGCATGTGGCTCACGATTGTAATATAGGTAAAAATGTAATTTTGGTGAGCTATACAGGTTTGGCAGGTGAAACAGATGTAGATGACTGGGCTATTATTGGTGGTTCGTCTGCTGTCCATCAGTTTACCCGTATTGGTCCTCATGCGATGTTATCGGGAGGTTCATATTTAGGGAAAGATGTACCACCTTTTGCAATGGTAGGGAAACGACCAGTCTCTTTTTGTGGAATTAATGTTGTGGGGTTAAAGAGAAGAGGTTTCTCTAATGATCAGATAGAGAGGATTAGAGATGTATATAGGGTTTTATATCAAAGTGGGTTAAATGTAACTGATGCATGTAAGAAAGCAGAGGCTGAAGTCCCTGAAAGTGAGGAAAAAAGATTAATCTTAGACTTTGTTGCAGCATCTAAGAGAGGGATTGTCCCTTTTGATAATAAAAATAGCGTAGAATAAGATTCTTCTTTTGAATAAAATAAATTTATATAGGTGGAACAGATGTCTGCTAACAACAGCATACTTTCCACCTATTGATTTTTTTGTTGCCCTCGCAAATTCAAATGAGATTTTCATAGAATCTAAAGAGAATTTCCAAAAACAATCATACCGAAATAGGACAAATATATTATCGGCAAATGGGGTGTTATCTTTATCTATTCCTATAAAAAGAGGGGGAGAACTTAATACTCATAAAATCGCTATAAATCAGATAGAAATAGATTATTCAGTTGATTGGGTTATACAGCATAAGAGGGCGATAGAAGCTGCCTATATGAACTCACCTTTTTTTATCTATTACAAAGATGATATATTCTCTATTTTGGATAAAAAAATTGCTAAACTCTTTGATTTAAATAGTGCTTTAATAGAAAAGTTAGTTTTCTTATGTGGCATTAACAAAAAGCTCTCTTACACAGAAAATTTTGAGAACTATATTTCTAATAACCCAACTCGTGAATTAGTTGGTAGAGAGCAAATTGATTTAAGGGGTATAATACATCCCAAATATAACGGAGAATCTTTATTAAGGTTGTTAAATATGGAAAAACCCTACTGGCAAGTCTTTACCAAGCAGGGTTTTATAACAAATTTATCTATTTTAGACCTTCTGTTTAATGAAGGACCTAATAGTATATCTTTTTTAATGTTAGAATCTTAATCCGATAGTGAATAATAGTTTCCAATTATTTCTTTCATAAGCTTTTGTAGCATTAGAAGTTACAAAGGCTGTTGCCAAATCACTACCATCTAAAACTACATCTGTACTTTTAAGTGTACGAGAAAATCCTAAATCTGCAAAAAATCCATTTTGATTAGAATATCCTATACCAAGCGAACCAATAAAGTTCTCGATATTTATATCTTTAATACCACTATTACTATATTGGAAACCAGCTCGTAAAGAGACATTGTGAACAGGATTTATTTCTGCTCCAATTCTTACCTTATCTACCCTTGTGTAAGACTTTTTGATAATATCATTTATGTCGGAAAAATCTTCAAAATTATTCTGGTCTTTTATTCTCATTTGAGAAAGATCTGTACCCTCATAATCAAAGCTAAGTGTGCCATATGGGTGGGTAAAAGCAAATCCTACATTATAAGAGAATGGGGTAGTAATTCTATAGTCCATCTCCACATCGGGAGTAGAAAGCTCAGCTGTGTAGTTTGTACCAAGCGATGAGTTCATAGCCCAATAAGCTCTATCTGTTAAATAGTAAACAGTTGGGGTAGAGACAGCAGCACCTAATCTTATATTTTTAGTTGGGGTATAAATGATACCAACTTTTCCACCAATGCCACTTCCTGTAGTCTTTTGCTCATAGTAATAATCCATATAATTAAAATCCCCAGACTCTGTAGCATCTTCTGAATAGCCTTCACATATCCTACTCCATATAGTTGTAAGAGTGATATTTGCACCAATATACAATTCGTTATTAAAATTCAATCCAACATTTAAATCGGTAGCATCATTATGTCCAAAAGTTTTTCTATGAAATGACTGTTTTATACCTAATTGCTCTGTTGGGACAAAAGCGGTTCCTGCTGAATTGACATTTATGAGAGAAGTATTCCAAGCTAAGATAGATGGCCACATCCCCGGACCAAAATTTTTATAAGGATTTAGACCTTACTGCTCATTGATGTCCATATCTGTTGCTTTAGCCGGATCTAAATTATTCTGAGTAAAATCTGCCAGATATTCTACAAAAGTTGGGTCATTTGTATTTTGCCTATTTATAGCTCTTTCTCTTGTGTTGTAATTATTTAATTTAGTATATACTACTCCAAACGACCAACCAACCAAACCTATCCTATAACCAGTGTCAAAATTAAAGACACCACCAGCATTTGATATACCAAATGTATTTCTTTTACTCTTATATGTTTGACCGAATAAATCTGATGTTGTAGTGACAAAATTAAAAGAAGGAGTAAACGATACTTCGCTGAATTTATATACTCCCGATGAAGCTGGATTTATATTAATTGCACCAATATCACCTCCAAGTGCTGTTAGAGCATTTCCAATACCTATACCCCTTGCAGTACCTTCTCTCTGCCAATTAGATATAGAATATGCGCTAAAATCATTTTGTGCATATATTTGAGTTGAACAAACTATAATCAACAACAATATGGCAATAGAAAATAATCTTTTCATCTCTTTATAATTTTAAATAGATTAGACAATAGGTTTACTAACTTATCGCGATAGGTTATCTTCTTGTAGAAGAGTTGCTCCCCCCACCACTTCTTGAGCTACCCGAAGAGCTGCCACTTCTTGAAGAAGAGGTACTTGAACTACCGCTCCTTGATGAAGAAGAGCGAGACTCTGACGAGTTACTATACGAAGTGTTTCTTCTTGAAGAGTTAGTACTATTAGTGTTGATACTTCTTGTTGAAGTAGATGTTCTTCTTACAGAAGATCTAGAATTGTCTCTTGATGGAGAAGTAGTAACACCACTATTACTTTTTGGAGTTGTAGATGCAGGGCGTCTTACTCCAGATGTTCCCGATGGGTTATTAACTCTTTTATTATCAGAGTTATCGTTTTTTGTAGAAGAAACTCCCGGGTTGTATCCCCTTACATTACCCATATTGGTAATATTGTTTCTTCTTGTACTACTTGCACTACTACCTGGGGTGATAGTGTTTCTATTACCATTGTTTCTGTTTCCTGTAACAGAGCTTCTGTTCTCTCTTGCAGGATTAGCATAACTGCCTCTTGTCCCTCTGCGACTACCTATTGCGTCTCTTCTGCCATAATGGTATGTTCTTGCAGGTTTTCCCCAGTGAGGTCTGTGATAGATAGGTGGATACCAAGTATATCGCCAATGTGGATACCAGCCATACACAGGGCCCCAATAATCGTATCTATAGAATGGATCCCAATACCAATAATTGTATCTCCAATAATAATCGTATCCCCATCCTACATACCAGCTATAATATGGTCTGTGCCATCTATAATTGTAACTATACCACCAAGGGTTGTTCCAATAATTGAAATATGAAGGGGTTTCAACATTGATATTTATTACATAAGTAGGAGAATCAAATTTTCTCAAACGATCTTCGTAGCTCTCATCATTTACATTGTAGGTGTAGTTAGCAGATGCGATTTCGGAATCTTCTAAATTTTCACTTCTAATATAAATTGTATCTACATAATTGTTATATCTACCGGCTTTATTTACGATAGTATAAGTTTTTGTTTTAAGCTCACTAACATCAGGAGACTCAGCGATAGAGTAACCGTTAGTATTGTTGGAGGTGTAGTAAAGGCTATTAACATATCCTCCATTATTATTTGCAGTATATCTACTTGTTCCGCAAGAAACAATAGAAAGAGCAATTACTGCTAAAACTGATAAAGTAATGTTTTTCATTGTTACCTCCTATGTTTAATTAATTTTTGTATTTTTGTTCCGTTTATTATTATTAAGTATATTAACAAAAACTATTCCAAAGATAAATATTTATGGCAAAGGAGATAACACCAAGAGGAGAAAATTACTCACAATGGTATAACGATTTGGTTTTAAAGGCAGGTTTGGCAGAGAATTCTGCTGTAAGAGGATGTATGGTTATTAAGCCTTATGGATATGCTATATGGGAAAAAATGCAGAGGCAATTAGATAAGCTGTTTAAGGAAACCGGGCATGAAAATGCCTATTTCCCATTATTTATACCTAAGTCATTTTTAAGTAGAGAGGCAGAGCATGTAGAAGGTTTTGCAAAAGAATGTGCAGTTGTAACTCATCATAGACTTATGGCAAATCCAGACGGATCGGGAGTGGTAGTAGATCCTACTGCAAAATTAGAGGAAGAATTGGTTGTTAGACCTACATCTGAAACAATTATATGGAACACATATAAAAATTGGATTAGTTCCTACAGAGATTTACCAATCCTTGTTAACCAATGGGCTAATGTGGTAAGATGGGAAATGAGGACAAGATTATTTCTCCGTACTGCAGAGTTTTTATGGCAAGAGGGGCATACTGCTCACGCTACTAAAGAAGAGGCAATAGAAGAGGCAAATAAAATGGTAAATGTTTATGCAGACTTTGCAAGAAATTATATGGCAATACCTGTTATTGTTGGAGAAAAAACTGCTAATGAGCGTTTTGCAGGAGCCTTAAATACCTATTGTATAGAAGCCATGATGCAGGATGGTAAGGCTCTTCAGGCTGGAACATCTCATTTCTTAGGACAAAATTTTGCAAGAGCATTTGATGTAAAGTTCCAGACAAAAGATGGAGGGTTAGAGTATGTGTGGGCTTCATCTTGGGGAGTTTCTACCCGTTTGATGGGGGCTTTAATTATGGCACATGGAGATGATAATGGTCTTGTTCTACCACCAAATTTAGCACCTATTCAGGTTGTTATGGTGCCGATATTCAATAAGCCAGAGCAGTTAGAAGCTGTTTTATCAAAGATGAAAGATATTAAAAGCGAGTTAGATAAGAGAGGTATAAGTGTTAAAATAGATGATAGAGATAATCTAAGAAGTGGCTTTAAATTTGCAGAGTGGGAATTAAAGGGGGTACCTGTTAGGGTGGCACTTGGACCAAGAGATTTAGAAAACAATACAGTAGAGATAGCTCGTAGAGATACATTAACAAAAGAGAGCATTTGTGCAGATAATATATCTGATTATATCGTTGAACTTTTGGAACAAATAGAGAAGAATATTTATAAGAAAGCATTGGATTATCGTGATTCTCATATCTTTAAAGTAGATTCTTGGGATGAGTTTAAAGTTAAAATAGAAGAGGGTGGTTTTCTCCTTTGTCATTGGGACGGAACTTCTGAGACTGAGCAGAGAATACAAGAAGAGACAAAAGCAACTATCAGATGTATTCCATTTGATTCTTGTGTTTGTGAAGAAGATGGAAAATGTATCTTTAGTGGCAAACCTTCTAAAAGAAGAGTTATATTTGCGAAGGCATATTAGTTTAATTAAAATTTATAAATAATGGATACTGAACAGATTCCAAATAAGCAAATTGTAGAATTATTAGCAACAAAGTCTAACAAGAAATCTCAGGTGTTTGATAAAATGTTGGAGATTTTTAATGACTTAAAAGAACTTTTAGGTGAGATAAGTAGTGATTTAGATGAGGCCCTTGATCAGAAAAGGGAATTAGATCCTAAATTAAGCAAAAGGGTTAAATTGGTTTACAGAGATAGAGGAAAATTTGAGGCGGAGTTAAGATTTGCTGATGATGTTTTGATATTTAGTATGCTACCCGACATATATAGATTTGAAAAGAGTCATCCAATTTGCAAAAATCCTAACTATGAGACAAATAATGGTAGTTCATATTGTGGAATAATAACTATTTATAATTTCTTATATGAATCGGTTAAATTTGATCGCGATGATGATTTAGGATATTTGGTTGCCCGTATTTTTATAAATGCAGATGGTAACTTTTTTGTTGAGGGTAAGAATCAAATTCATAATGATGTAAATAGTTTTGGGGTTAAAAAGATAGATAGAGAGACTTTAAGGCAAATAGTTGAAAATGCTATGCTTTACGCAATATCAATGGATTTATTGGTTACACCGTTTAAAGATGTAAAAACAATAACATTATCCCAGATGAATGATAAGATAGAGCATTATAAAATGACGACAGGTAAGAGATTGGGGTATGATTATGATATTGATGACATATTAAAATAATATATAGTAGTATAATATAATTAATGAAGTTTAGGCTTATACTTACATATTGCTTTTTATCACTTTTGTTAGTATTCTCAAATCATATTTATAGTCAGAATACTACGAAAGTTAAATTAAACTTCTTTGGTGATACTATAAAGAATAAAAAACCTTTAGAGCCAATAAAAAGTGGTTTAACTCCTGAGCAAGAAGTGTGTAGAATAATAGGTCTAAATTATCCAATTCCTGAAATCAATTATGAACCTGGCAAAGTGCCTAAATTTTGGACTATCGGTGTATTAGATGAGATAGGTTTTTCTCAAGTATCTCTAACAAATTGGGCTGCAGGTGGTTCAGGCTCTTTAGCTCTCAATGCATTTCTCAATACGATGGCAAATTATGAAAAAGGGAAGATGTATTGGGAGAATAGATTGCAACTCGCCTACGGATTTGTACAATCGTTTGATGTTGGTTATAGAAAAGCTGAGGATAAAATAATTTTAGATAGTAAGTGGGGTTACAAAGCGTATAGAAAACTCTATTTTTCATCCGCTTTTAACTTTAGATCTCAGTTTTCTCCAGGCTTTGATTATGATAAAAACAATGTTGCTACCATGAAATCTAAATTTCTTGCCCCTGGATACGCAACATTGGGTATTGGTATAGATTATAAACCGGGTAATGGTAAGGTTTTAAGTGTATCTTTTTCTCCCCTTACAGGTGCACTTACTATTGTTAATGCAGATAGTTTGTTAAGGGTAAAGTATGGTAATGAATATAATAAGCTGTTTAGATGGGAGTTAGGAGCTCAGTTCAAAGTGGTATTCCAGAAAGATTTATTTAAAAATTTTAGAATTGCTTCTCAATTTTCTCTCTTCTCAGACTATATGAAGAATCCAAAAAATATGGTGGTATATTGGGATTTGCAAATAGATTATACCTTCAATAAATATTTTAAAGCATCTTTAAACACAAATCTTATCTACAACGACAAAATAAAAATTACTACTAAATCGGGTAGAGAGACTACGAGAGTTCAGTTTAAAGAGGTATTTGGTTTAAATTTCTCCTATATTATTGGAAAATATAAGAAGTAGTTATGAATACTCCTACTACTCGCGATTCGATATATAAAGAGTTTCAAAAAAATTGGGTTGTCAATCATTTTTTTAAAGGTAAGGTGCTGTTAGCTGTTAGTGGTGGAGTAGATTCTATGGTAATGGCAAACCTTTTCTTTAAAAATTCTTTAAATTTTGCTATAGCCCATGTAAATTTCTCATTGCGTTCAACAGATAGTGATGAAGATCAACTTTTTGTAAAAAAATGGGCAGAAGATAGAGGGATAGAGTTTTATACCGTAAAATATAACACAAAAGAGTTTTCTCTTAAGAAGAAAATCTCTGTGGAGATGGCAGCACGGCAACTGAGGTATAATTGGTTCTTAGAACTCTCCAAAGAGTATGGTTTTAAATATATTGCTTTAGCACATAATGCAAATGATAATGCAGAAACTTTAATTCTCAATCTTGTGAGGGGGACAGGTTTAGAGGGGTTATGTGGTATAAAATCTCTTTCTGATTTGGTTAGCAATGAGCATCAAGTTACTTTGGTTAGGCCATTATTGTTTGCAGAACGATCAGATATTGAGAGATTTGCAAAAATAAACAATATAAACTATAGAGTCGATAAAACAAATTTGGATTCAACATTCAAAAGAAATAAAATTAGGAATGAAATAATTCCTCTTTTAGCACAATTGAATCCATCTATTATCAAAACTTTAAACGAAAATATTGTGCATCTTGATGAAGCTAATTCTTTTAATAACTCTGCTGTGGATGAAATTTTTAAAAGGATTGTTTTAGAGAGAGATTCTTTATTGAATAATGATTATATCTCATTAAAAAATAGATTCTTAGAAGATTCTATAGATTTTAACTCTTTAATGAATGTATCGCGATACGATAAAATTCAAAAATATCTTTTATCAAAAATATTGTATGATAGATACCATTTCTCGTATTCTATTTCTGCCTCAATTATAGAGTCTTTGTATAAAAGTATAGATTATTCCAAGTTATATATTTCAGAAAATTATATAGCTTCAGTTAATAATAGGCGGATAGATATATTTAAAAAAGAGATACTTTCTTTTATAAAAGAACTTGAGAGTGAGAGATGCACTTTTTCTATAGATGAAAGTTTTACAGAGAAACAATTTTTGTTTGGTGGATATAAATTTCTTTTTAGATTGTTTAGTGATAATTATAAAATAGAAGAATTACAAAACACAAATACTCTTGAAACTAAAAAACTTTATTTAGATTACGATAAAGTTGTTAATAAAGAGATTATTATTCGTTCTTTAAAAGAGGGTGATAAGTTCTCTCCATTTGGGATGAAAGGGAAAAAAAGTGTCGTAGATTTTTTAGCGACAAAAAAGATACCTGCTATTTTAAAAAGGGCAATACCTGTAATAGAATTAAATCAGGATATTATATCAATACCTGGAATAGAGATTTCTAATAAGTATCGGGTAAAAAAAGAAAACTCTAAAATTATAGAACTATCTATCGCTCTTTTAGAGCAGAATTAGTTTTTAATAAAATACTCTTGCTTAATCTTGATGGAACGATAATTTTAGATATTTAAATAAAGGTTATTAAAGAAAATAATAAACTTTTTAAATAGCATAAAATTAAGGGGTGGCAATTACCTACCCCTTAATTTTTTTAGATATTGTTTTCTTTATTTAGAGTTATATATATATAATTTATATTAGACTAACAAATGATTTTGAAATTAGTAGAGTATTAATTAGTATTTGTGTTGGTATATGTAAGGTATTCTTGCATAAGTTTTTACTCCCTTATAGCTCTTTATCATATCGATGAGCTGGTTCTCTATTCTAATTTCTTGATTACCGTATAAAATATCATAAAAAGACTCCATTTGGGTTTTAATCTTAGGGTACTCAACTATACCAAGCTCTATTGAAGGATCTAAATACATTCTATTTGTACTTATCGTATCTTCATTTTGTTTTGCAAGGTTTAAGTATGCACTATTCTTAGCATAAGCAATAGCATCTGCTAAACCACCAATGTCATCTACTAACCCTTTTTCGTAAGCTTGTATTCCACTCCAAACTCTACCCTGTCCTATAGAATCTACAGCCTCTACGCTCATCCCCCTTCCGTTTGAAACTATTTGAGTAAATTTTGAGTATATTTTTTCTACAAAATTTTGATAGAGTTCTCTTTCTGTGTTGTCAAGTGGTTCTATCCCTGTCCCCATTGTAGAATGGTTGTGAGTTTTAATAGTTGCAATATTTATCCCAAAATTTTTCTTTAGTGCTTTACCAATGCTTGGTGCTATAGAAAATACACCTATAGAACCTGTTATAGTTGTATTTTCTGAAAAAATATAATCTGCTTCTGCACTAATCCAGTATCCACCACTTGCTGCATATTCCCCAAAACTTACAATAAGAGGTTTAATCTCTTTAAGTGCTATAAGTTCTTCTCTAATTAACTCTGCAGCCTGTGCATCACCGCCGGGAGAATTTACTCTTAAAACAACAGCTCTAATGCTCTTATCTTTAGCAATTTTCTTTATCATTGGGGCGAATTTGTCTGAGGAAATTCCTGTAGAACCATCTGTTGTTATCTCCCCATTTGCATAGATGATAGCTATCTTATATTTCTGGAAGTTAACGGGATTCAATTTTGCATAATTAGATAGTGATACAGATTTATACCCCTCATCTGGGTCTGCCCCTATTAATTCACAAATTTTATTGTACATAGTATTATTGGTAACTATGCTATCTATCAGTGAGTATTTAAGCATACTTTGTGCATCGTTGAGAGATAGATTATTAACAAGATAATCTAAAGAATCTTTTGTTATCTCTCTAAATTCACAAATTTCGTTTGCCCAAGTATCCCAAATAGATTTATATAGTTCTTCGTTTTGTATTCTATTCTCTTTACTTATGTTGCTATTAACGAATTGTTCTGCTGCGGCTTTATATTTACCATGTCTGATTAGTTGTATATCTATTCCGAGTTTGTCTATTAAGTCTTTGAAAAACAGCATTTGTGCCCCTATACCAACTATCTCCGCTATACCATCTGGATTCATATAGATTTTATCTGCCACTGATGAAAGGTAGTATCCACCTTGAGAAAAATTCTGACCGTAAGCAATAATTGGTTTTCCGCTTGCATGAAACTCTATTAGAGCATTCCTAATCTCTTCAATATTAGATAGTCCTATATTGATAATCCCATTCTGTGTAAGATATATCATTTTTATAGAGTTATCATTGGCTGCATTATTTATTGCCTTAATCGCATCGTGAATCCCGAGGGTAGGACCAATATTATCTGAAAATAGAGAGGAAATATTTAACCCTGAGAGTGCATCTGTAGTCCTCTCTGCAATAGTTATTTTACTTAAATCAATTTTTAGTACGGAATTTTGTGCAACAGAAACAGGTAACTCTCTTGATGTAGAAGCAACTAAAGCACTTAATATAATTATCATTAAGAAGAAAAATAGTCCAAAAGCAACTAACGAACCGAGTAGTGCTGCAAGGAATTGTTTAAAAAAATTATTCATATGTATTAAATTTTTTCTCAAAGTTACTAAATAATTGCGTCTAAAAATAGTTAATATTATTTTTGTACCCTATAGTTTAAATATAAACCTATTTAAAATGAAAAAGTTTATTGCCTTACTCTTTTTTATTATTTCCTCTGTTTCTCTATTTTCACAAGGAAAGAGTTATATAAGAGTTAATTATGTTGGTTATTTACCTAAGTCTGTTAAAGTAGCAGTTTATATTAAAGAAAAACAAAATGAAGCAGGTGCTACATTTTCTATTAAACCTTCTGCTCAAGCAGCTTGGATTAAAGCTCCTAAAACTTACGAAGTTACAAATAACTCATCGATGAGTAAAAGCAAGAATGTAACAGATAAAATATTTGTTATAAAAGATGCGATTACAGATGAAATTCTCTATACCAATACAGCTACAAAAGGGGACCCAAATAAATGGGGATTAGAAGAGGCCTTTAGGTTGGATTTTTCTGATTTTGAGATAGAAGGGGGGTACTATATAGAGTTCTTAGGGACAAAATCTCCACTAATTAAAATAGGTGCAGATGTCTATGATGGTGCTGCAGATATACTTTTGTATTATATGCGTCAGCAACAATGTGGTTATAACCCATTTGTAGATACATTATGTCATCAACACGATGGCTATATAGTAGATCATCCATATAAAAATGGAGAAAAAATAGATGTTAGAGGTGGTTGGCATGATGCTTCAGATTTTTTACAATACCAAACTACTTCTGCTACAGCAACTTTTCAGATGATGTTTGCTTATAAGTATATAAAAGACAAATCTGTATTTAAAGATAAATATGATAAAGATGGCAAGTTGGGTTCTAATGGAGTGCCCGATATATTAGATCAAGCTAAATGGGGTTTAGATTGGTTGCTTAAAATGAATCCCGATAACAAGGTTATGTATAATCAAATCGCTGATGATAGGGATCATATAGGCTTTAAGCCACCTCAATTTGATAAAGCTGATTATGGTTGGGGTGAGGGAAAAGGGAGACCGGTTTATTTTTTAACAGGTGAACCTCAAGGATTTGGAAAGTTTGGTAAAAATAGGACAACAGGCGTAGCGTCAACAGCTGGTAAATTTGCTTCCTCTTTTGCTCTTGGGGCTGAGATATTTAAGAAAAATAGAAGGTTTTATAATTTACTTAATAAAAAGGCAATTGAGGCTTATAATTTTGCTAAGGAATTTCCGGGCAATACACAAACTGCTTGTTATGTTTCGAGATACTTTTATGAGGAAGACACTTGGGTAGATGATGTTGAACTTGCTGCTGCTTCTATATTTTCTTCTCTTTCCAATCCCGATATGATAGCTGAGGCTGATTATTATGGTGAATTAGAACCTGTTACGCCTTGGATGGAACTTGGAAGAGGTCGTCACTATCAATACTATCCATTTATAAATTTAGGCCATTATATAATTGCAAGTGAGGGGGATACCAAATTAAGGGAAAAATATACACTGTTTATGAAGGAGGGTTTGCAATACATAAGGGAAAGGGCTGGAGATGACCCTTTTATGAATGGCATACCTTATATATGGTGTTCTAATAATTTAACCTCTGCTGCTGTTACTCAAGCACAATTATATAGGAGTCTAACCGGAGATAAGAGTTTTGAAGCGATGGAAGCCGCTTTAAGAGATTGGTTATTAGGTTGTAACCCTTGGGGTACCTCTATGATTATAGGGTATCCTAAAGGGGGCGTTTTACCTACTGAGCCGCATTCTGTTTTTACAGAACTAAATAGAGAAGTAACAGGAGGATTGATAGATGGTCCTGTATATAATTTTATATTCTCATCGCGAGCAGGTTCAGGCATGAGAAAGCCAGATGCTATGCCTTATTTAAACAAAGGGATAGCTGTATATCATAATGATCTGGGAGATTATGCTACTAATGAACCGACTATGGATGGAACAGCCTCTTTAACATATTATTTTGCATCACTTGAGCAAGAAGGCAATATTCAAAAAGGAGAGGGAGAGAAATGGAAAAATGTTTATGAAAAAGATGATAGTGGTGCTATTAGAAGATTGAATAGAGATAAAAAAGAAATTTATTTAATTTTTTCTGCAGACTCTTTATTTAATGGCGGTGAAAAAATTCTTAATACACTTAATGAAGAGGGGATTAAAGCTTCATTTTTCCTAACAGGAAATGCTCTAAGGATGGAACAGCATAGTGCTCTGATTGATAGAATTATAGCCGATAGTAATTATGTTGGTGGACATTCAGATCGTCATCTTTTGTATGCACCTTGGGGAAAAGATAAAGATTCTCTTTTAGTCACAGAAGATAGTTTAATCTCTGATTTGCGAGCAAATGCAGCAGAGTTGTTAAAGAAGGGGGTTGATAAAAATAGTTCAAGATGGTTTTTACCACCTTATGAACATTATAATCAAACAGTTGTAAATCTAATAGAGAGAGGAGGATACAAAGTTATAAATTATACTAATGGCACAGCAACTCCTGCAGATTATACAATCCCATCTATGACCTCTTACACAACTGCGAATGAAATTATAAAGAGATTATATAATTATGAGAAAAATAACGGTTTAAATGGTGCCATATTGCTTATCCACCCTGGGATAGAAGAAAGTAGGCCTGAAAAAGAGAGGTTGTATAACAAATTAAAAGAGATTATTGTATATTTGAAAAATAAAGGATATACTTTTAAATCGTTTAATGATGTAGATGATTGATTATGTATAAGATATTGGTAAAAAAACAATTAACTCCACTAATTTATTACATGGAGATAGATGCCCCAAGGGTTGCTGCATCTGCTAAACCGGGGCAATTCTTAATAGTCAAAAGTTCTGAAAAAGGGGAAAGAATCCCTTTGACAATTTGTGATTATGATTCCTCAAAAGGAGTTATTTCTATTGTAATTCAGATAGTTGGAGCTTCTTCGTACAAAATATGTATGCTGAAGGAGGGGGAATATTTAGATAATGTTTTAGGTCCATTAGGTAAACCTTCTGATTTTATGGATTTTACCGATGAACAATTAAAAAATAGAAGATATATTTTTATTGCAGGTGGAGTTGGTTCTGCCCCGATATATCCACAGGTGAAATATCTATACAACAAAGGGGTTTATGTAGATGTTATTATTGGGGCGAGAAATAAAGACTTATTGGTAATGGAGGATCAGATGAGAAATGTATGCAATAATCTTTATGTATGTACTGACGATGGTTCTAAAGGAGAAAAAGGATTAGTAACCAATTTATTGGAGCGCCTTATAGAGAATGGAGAGAAATATGATTCTGGGGTAGCGATAGGTCCAATGGTAATGATGAAGTTTGTTACCCTTTCTGCTAAAAAATATAATCTCCCCCTTGTTGTTAGTCTTAATACTCTTATGGTAGATGGTACAGGGATGTGTGGAGCTTGTAGAGTGAGTGTTGCAGGTAAGATGAAATTTGCTTGTGTTGATGGACCAGAATTCAACGCTTATGATGTTGATTTTGACGAAGCTATGAGAAGGCAAAGAATCTATAACGATTTTGAAGATGTAGAGAATAAAAAGTTAGGATTGGATACACTATTGAAAAGATAAAACAAGAAACAGTTGGCAGTATGGCAAATAATATTGGAAGAGTTAAAGTTAGAGAACAAGAGCCTTTTATTAGGGGTAAAAACTTTGAAGAAGTTTGTTTAGGGTATAATTCAGAAGAGGCTATACTTGAGGCAAGTAGATGTTTAAATTGTAAAAATCCGAAATGTGTATCGGCTTGTCCAGTAAAGATAAAAATACCATCTTTTATTGAAAAGATTAAAGGGGGTAATTTCTATGAGTCATTTGAGATTTTATCAGAAGATACCTCTTTACCAGCTGTTTGTGGAAGAGTATGCCCTCAGGAGACTCAATGTGAAGGCTCTTGTATTTTAGGCATTAAAGGTGAGGCGGTGGCTATTGGAAAGTTGGAACGATTTGTGGCAGACTATGTTAGGCACAATCCAAAGGTTTTAAAGAGTAATGAGATTATTAGAAATGGGTTGAAAGTGGCTGTAATTGGGAGTGGCCCTGCTGGTTTGGCTTGTGCATACGATTTGGCAAAAATGGGATATGATATTACTATTTTTGAGAGCTTACATAAGCCAGGGGGTGTTCTTACTTATGGAATACCTGAGTTTAGATTACCAAAAGCAGAAGTTGTTGAAAAAGAGATAGATAAATTAAAAGATTTGGGGATAAAAATTGAAACAGATGTATTTATCGGAAGAACAATAACTATAGATGAACTCTTTGATCAAGAAAATTTCAAGGCTGCATTCATTGGTTCGGGTGCGGGTTTGCCTCAATTCCCAAATGTGATAGGGGAAAATCTTAATGGTGTATTCTCCGCCAATGAGTTTTTAACCAGAAATAATTTAATGAGAGCATTTGATAATGAATATGATACACCATTCTTTTGTGGTAAAAAAGTTTGCGTCGTTGGGGGAGGAAATGTTGCTATGGATGCGGCAAGGACTGCTTTAAGATGTGGTGCTGAGGTAACATTGGTTTATAGGCGTTCTGAAAAAGAGTTACCAGCAAGGCGTGAGGAAGTACATCATGCAGTAGAAGAGGGAGTTAAATTTGAATTGCTAACAAATCCTATCGAGATAAAAGGGGATGAAAAAGGATGGGTTAAATCTATTGTTTGTGTAAGGATGGAGCTCGGGGAACCAGATAGTAGTGGTAGAAGATCACCAATCCCTATAAAAGGTTCTGAGTTTGAGATAGAAACAGATTCTGTAATTGTGGCTTTAGGTACAAAAATTAATAGAATTATTGCCGACACAACTCCTGGGATGGAGGTAGATTCTAAAGGGAGAATAATTGTAGAGAATACTGCAACATCAAGAAAAGGGGTCTTTGCTGGTGGTGATGTGGTTACAGGGGCAGCTACAGTTATTTTAGCAATGGGAGAGGGGAGAAAAGCAGCTTCTGCGATAGATAAATACATTAAATCTTTGAAATAATATTTAAAATGGCATCAGTACAAAAACCTACTATTCCAAAAGGGACAAGAGATTTCTCTCCTATAGAGATGTTGAGAAGAGATTATATATTTGAGACAATTAAGAAGGTGTTTAAACTGTATGATTATAAACCGATACAAACACCATCTATGGAAAATCTCTCTACTCTTTTAGGGAAATATGGTGAGGAGGGGGATAAATTATTGTTTAAAGTTTTAAACAGTGGCGATGCTTTTTCTAATATAGAGCCATCTGAGTTAGAAAATAGTAAAGCACTTTCAGTTAAGGTTTGCGAGAAAGGGTTAAGGTATGATTTGACAGTTCCTTTTGCCAGATATGTAGTACAGCATAAAAATGAGATTCTCTTCCCTTTTAAAAGATACCAAATTCAGCCTGTGTGGAGGGCAGATAGACCTCAAAAGGGCAGATACAGAGAGTTCTATCAATGCGATGTAGATGTTATCGGGAGTAAGTCTTTATTAAATGAGATAGAGTTATTACAAATTGTAGATAGAGTTTTTGAAGAGTTAGGCATTCCAGTAGTAATAAAGATAAATAACAGAAAAATTTTGGCAGCTATCGCTCAATTTATTGGGTATCCCGATAAATTGATAGATATAACAGTTGCGATAGATAAAATAGAGAAAATTGGTTATGAAGAAGTTTGTAATAATCTTAAAGCCAATGGTATAGATAATGAAGCAATAAAGAAGTTGCACCCTTTATTAAATTTTAAAGGAGATTCAAATGAGAAATTAGATTTAGTTTTGAATATCCTCTCTGATAATGAAATAGGAAAGACAGGTATAGAGGAGTTATCGTTTATTTATAACAAAGCTAAGGAGTTTGGTATTAAGCAAGATATAGAGATAGATTTCTCTTTGGCGAGAGGGTTAAATTATTACACAGGGGCAATTTTTGAGGTGAAAGCTAAAAATTTTTCTATAGGTAGTATTTGTGGAGGAGGCAGGTATGACAATCTAACAGGGATATTTGGAATGCCCGACATTTCTGGTGTAGGGATATCATTTGGAGCTGATAGAATTTATGATGTTTTATTGGCGACAAATAAGTTTGACAAAAGTTCTATCGAAGGTTATAATATTTTGATTTCCAATATGGATGAGAGTTGTTTATCTTACTCAATGGCTGTTGCTTCAAAGTTAAGAGATAATGATCTTAGTTGCCAAATTTATCCAGAGCAAACAAAGCTTAGGAGACAATTTGAATTTGCCGATAAAAATAGTATAGAGTATTTTATAATAATAGGAGAAGAAGAGAGAAAGGGTAATAAAATAAATATAAAAAAATTATCTACTGGTGAGCAGTATGAAGTACCATTTGATAAAATTATTGGTTTTTTTAAAGAAAAATTTTGAAAATATATAGTGAATTTATATATTTGCGTACATTTTATCGCGGGGTAGAGCAGTTGGTAGCTCGTCGGGCTCATAACCCGGAGGTCGTAGGTTCGAGTCCTGCCCCCGCTACTATTGAAAAACTGAATTCTTAAATATTCTAAATTAGAAATTATTAATCATTAAATTATTTATATAGAGGATGAAGAAGTTTATTTTATTTGCTGTTCTTTGTTTATGCTTTGTTCTTCCGAACAGTGCAAAAGGGCAGAAAGTGGCAGTAAAGACTAACTTACTTTACGATGCTACAGCTACAATCAACCTTGGAGTAGAGTATGCAATTGCACCAAATTGGACAATTGACCTCTCTGGTAATTATAACCCTTGGACTTTTACCAAAACAACAAGCCGTATAACTACCAATGGAACCAATAAAATAAAGAGAAGGTGGCAACATTGGTTAGTTCAACCAGAAGTAAGATGGTGGACTTGTAGAAGTTTTAATGGTCATTTCTTTGCAGTAAATGCTGCTATAGGGGAGGCAGATATTGCTAATGTAAAATTGTTTGACCTTAAGTTAGGTTCTATAGATATGGCAAATTTAGAACATAGCCGTTTTGATGGTTGGTTTTGGGGAGTAGGAGTTGGATATGGTTACGCTTGGGCATTTAGTAAGAATTGGAATCTTGAATTTGAATTGGCAGTAGGTTATGCTCAAGTAACATATTCAAAATGGGGACCACTTTTTGAAAACACTCCAGATCCTACATACGATTTTTCTAAAGATCCTGCGTGGGCTCTTAAAGGTGACCCTGGTCGTTATAAACGCCATAGGTATTATGTTGGTCCAACAAAAGCTGCTATTAGTTTAGTTTATCTATTTTAATTAGTTGAATTATAAATTTAAATAAGAATATTAGATATGAAAAAATATATATTACTTGCAGCTTTAGTATTGGGATTTGCTGGTTTAGCAAATGCTCAATCTTACAACAATGTTACTATTGATAAAGAAGGAAATTCTTTAAACGTTGCTTTTAATGCAGATTTATCAAATATAGATGTGGCATCAAGACGCATAATAGTTTTGACACCAAAATTGGTAAATGGTGACAATTCTATCTCGTTACAACCCATTACTATTTATGGTAGATATAGTTATATGACTGCACTACGTACAGATGGAATTCAAAGTTCTGATTTCTCATTCAAGAAGAAAGAAGCACCAGAGAATTTTAAATATAATCTTAATGTACCATATCAATCTTGGATGAATGGTTCAGATCTTATTGTGGAAAAAGAGAATATCTCGTGTTGTAATAATAAGGTTATTAACAATGATATGGCTACAATAGGGCATTACAAATCTAAAGAGTTTAAGTTTACTCCAGATTATCTATATGTTCAGCCAGATGCTCAAAGGAAGAAACTTGTTGAGAAAGGTTGTGCTCGTATAGAGTTCCCTATTGGAAGGACTACCATTCTTTCTAATTACAGAGGTAATAAGGTAGAGTTAGATAGGATTATTCATTTAGTTGAGAATATTAAGAGTGATCCTGACAACATTATTAATGATATAGCTATTACAGGTTTTGCTTCTCCTGATGGTTCTTATAAATTGAACGAAAGGTTGGCTAAAGGTCGTACAGAGGCTTTAAAGAATATGATTGCAAGGAGAATAAATAAAGAAATCACTGTTATAACTTCATATGTTGCAGAAGATTGGGATGGTCTTCGTACTTGGGTAGAAAACTCTACATTATCTAATAAAAATGAGATTTTAGAGGTTATCAATGACACTTCATTAAGTGAGGATGTGAGAGAACAAAAGATTAAAAAGAACTTCCCTAAAGATTATAAGGTAATTGTAACTGAATGTTATCCTACACTCCGTCGTACAGATTATTGTGTAGATTTTGAGATTGCGGAATTCTCAGATCTACAAATAATGACTGAGTATGTTAAGACACAACCTAAGAAACTCTCTTTGAATGAGTTCTTTGTGGTAGCAAATCAGTACAAACCAGGTAGTGTTGAGTTTAACAATGTTATTATAGCAGCTCTTAGAATGTATCCAGAGTCAGAAGTAGCAAATATAAACGCTGCTAATGTTGCAATGAACTTTGGCGATCTTGTGGCTGCAAGAAAATACTTAGATAAAGCAGGTGATTCTAATGAGGCTAATTATGCTCGTGGAATTCTTGAGACTCTATCAGGTAATTATGTAAAAGCAAGAGAGTATTTTAATAAAGTAAAGGGAACTATAGCTAAGGCTAATACCGCTCTTAAAGCTTTTGAAGTATTTGACTAATATTTGAACTTTGTGAAATATTGATCTTAAGTAATATAAACCCCGAAAGTTAGACAAAGCTTTCGGGGTTTTATTATGAAGTCTTTTTATGAATAATTTTTAACAGTCTTACTTTCTGAGGTCATATTAGAGGGTTTATGCTCTCATTTTGAATTTATTCTAAATATAGACTTTATATTTTTAAGATTCTTTTGTAAATTCGCAATGTTATGGAAAAAAAGGATTATAATACTCAAAGAGAAAAACTAATTATGCCTGAATATGGTAGGCATATTCAAGATATGGTGTCGTATGTCTCTTCTATTCCAGAAAAGGAGAAGAGAAATGAACAAATACAAGCAGTATTGGCAGTTATGGGGACGCTTAATCCACAACTTAGGGATATTGTAGATTTTAGACATAAGTTGTGGGATCATGTTCAAGTTATATCAAAATTTAAAGTTGATATAGATTCACCTTATCCTCTTCCTACTCAAGATGATTTAACATCAAAGCCAAATCCGATACCCATTAATAAAGAGCCAATCAAGGCCTCATGTTATGGGAGAAATATTCAAAATATGTTAGACTTGATTGCATCGCGAGAAGATGATGAGGTAAAAATGTATATGATAAAGGTGATAGCTTCTTATATGAAGCAACAATATCTTATATGGAACAAAGATTCTGTTGCAGAAGAGACTATATTTGAAGATATTAAAATGTTAAGTGGAGGAAGAATAACTGTTCCAGAAGATTTACACATAGGTAATGCAATAGCTCAACCTAAAGGGAACCATAATAACAAAAAGCAAAAACAATCTAACAAGAAGCGTAAAAAGTAGTATGGCTAAATCAAAGAAGCAGAGAGCAAAAGAATCTTTAGAACAAGCTAAGACAGAGATGGATGCACCTGTTAAGAAAGATGCTGTATATCTGATTGCAGGGTTGTTCTTTTTATCTATAGCAGTTTATACCTTTATCGCATTTATATCGTATATTTTTACATGGGCAAAAGATCAGAGTTCTTTTTCGGATAGTGAGTTTTTTTCTTCTCTCTCGGTGGTAGAGAATGGTGGTGGTCAATTTGGTTTATGGTGGGCGAATTTGTTGATTTCAAAATGGTTTGGTCTTGGTGCTTTTATTATTCCCCTTTTCTTCCTCGGAGTATCATTATTTTGTTTAAAAATTAAAAGGGTGAGATTATTAAGACTATTCTTTATCTCTATTTTTGGTTGCATACTGATCTCAATATTCTTTTCGTTTATTTTTTCATTTACATCTGTAGATAGATTATTCGGTACAAGTGCAGGTGGTTCTTATGGTTACTATATCAATCAGTGGCTAATGAGTATGATAGGGGTTATTGGAACAGCTGCATTTTTAGTTATAGCTATTGTTGGTTGGTTAATTATAATAAATAAGAGTTATGTAAGGAGATTTAGTCAGGGAATATCCAAGGTTGGTCAAAAAGTTATTGGTACTCCAGAAAAGGAGTTGCAATTAGTAGAGGAGAAACTGAATGAAGAGGTTGATACTGAGGAAGAACTTGAAAATACAGATAATATCAATGAAGAAGATTCTATAGACGATCTTGATATTCGTGTGGAAATAGAAGATGATACAGTTATAAATTCAAATGATGAAATAGAGAATGTAGATGATGGTGTAGAACTAATTGTTAATCCTCAAGAGAATATCAATTCATTGATTGGTACTTACTCACATGATGAACTCCAAAGTACATTTGATCCTCGTTTGGAATTATCTCA
>CAMNNS010000006.1 GCA_946545765.1 uncultured Bacteroidales bacterium
TGTTCATTCTCTGCTGCATATTCTGGTTGGGAGTTAGATCCTACATCACCTATATTAAAAGTAGCAGTTGAGGTTTACAAGAAACTTTATAAAAAAACACCACGAATTTATAAAGTTCATGCTGGCCTTGAGTGTGGAATTTTAGGGGCAACTTATAAGAATTGGGATATGGTATCTGTAGGTCCTACTATTATGTCTCCTCACTCTCCTGATGAGAGAACAGAAATTGCCTCTTTAGGTAAGTGTTATAATTTTGTGGTAGAGTTAATTAAGAATGCTCCTAAGAAAAAATAGAACTTTTTAATCACTTTTTAAACAAATTTATATTATGGTAACAAAAAAAACTACTGTTAAGAAGGCTGCGGCTCCAAAGAAAGCTGCTCCTGCAAAAAAAGCTGCTGCTAAAAAACCTGCAGCAAAGAAACCAGCTGTTAAGAAAGCTGCTCCTGCAAAGAAAGCTGTTGCTAAAAAACCTGCAGCAAAGAAACCAGTTGCTAAGAAAGCTGCTCCTGCAAAGAAAGTTGTTGCTAAAAAAGCTGCAGCAAAGAAACCAGCTGTTAAGAAAGCTGCTCCTGCAAAGAAAGCTGTTGCTAAAAAAGCTGTAGCAAAGAAACCAGCTGTTAAGAAAGCTGTTGCTAAAAAACCTGCAGCAAAAAAACCAGCTACTAAGAAAGTTGCAAAGAAGAAATAATTTACAACTTTGTTAAGTAAAATAAGAGGGTTCTTTTAGGGACCCTCTTATTTTTTTGAGAGAACCTTAGAATATTATAAGACTTTGTGTGAAATTGTTAACTATGATTATAAAAAGCACAAAGTTCTCAACTCTTCAGAATTGAATATTTAAGGGTGAAAAGGGTTCCATTTCATAAGGTAGTAAATAGGGATTAAAGAGTCTCCCAGATGGTGATGTGCGTGTTGCTGAGCAGGTATTATTCTTTGATATACAAGTAGTTATAAAATATTCTTTAAAATTGTTACTTAAAACTCATTATGTGTAAAATTTTTGTATATCTTTGTCCGCGATAAACACATAATATATGCAGAATCGCAATTTAATATCTATCTCTGACCTTAAAAAAGAAGAGATATTGTCGCTTCTAAAAAGAGCGCAAGAATTTGAAAAGAATCCCAATCAAAACATTTTAGAAGGCAAGGTTGTGGGTTCTTTGTTTTTTGAACCTTCTACGCGTACTCGTCTTAGTTTTGAGACAGCTGTTAATCGTTTAGGTGGCCGTGTAATTGGTTTTAGCGATGCAAGTACAAGTAGCCAATCAAAGGGTGAGACTTTGAAGGATACTATTATGATGGTTGCCAACTATGCAGATTTAATTGTAATGCGTCATCCATTAGAGGGGGCAGCGCGTTATGCAAGTGAAATTTCAAAAGTGCCGGTTATAAACGCCGGAGATGGTAGTAATCAGCATCCTACACAAACAATGTTGGATCTTTACACTATTTATCAAACACAAGGAACCCTTGAGAACCTTACAATTACAATGGTAGGGGATCTTAAATATGGGCGTACAGTTCACTCTTTGCTTGAAGCTATGCATTTCTTTAATCCTAAATTTAAATTCGTTGCTTGCGAGGAACTTCGTATGCCTAAACAGTATAAAGAGTATTGCAAAAAGTTGGGTATTGAGTATGAAGAGACAAAAGAATTTAACGAGGGAATAATAAATCAGACAGATATATTATATATGACACGCGTTCAGAGAGAACGGTTCAGCGATATTATGGAGTATGAGCGTGTTAAGAATATATATACTTTAACAGCGAGTATGCTAAAAGGTTGCAAGAAGAATCTTCGTGTGCTTCACCCACTTCCACGCGTCACAGAGATTGCTCAGGATGTAGATGACACACCACAAGCATATTATTTTGAGCAGGCACTTAATGGTCTTTACACTCGTGAAGCCATAATTTGCAGAGCATTAGGAATCTAAATACGAACCGTTTAAATCATAAAGACTATGAGCAATCAAACAAAAAAAGAAATGGCCGTAGCAGCTTTGCGCAACGGTATCGTGATAGACCATATACCATGTGTTTCATTATTCAAGGTTGTTAATATATTGGGTATTGAGCAAATGGATAACAGCGTAACTATTGGTAATAATCTTGGTAGCAAGAGTATGGGTAAGAAAGGGTTAATAAAAATTGCCGAGGTTGAGTTGCCAAAAGAGACTTTAAATCGTATAGCTGTAATTGCTCCAAATGCAGTTATCAATATTATAAAAGATTATGAAGTGGTAGAAAAACATAAAGTTACTATACCCGAAGATTTGGTAGATATTGTTCGTTGTAATAATCCAAAGTGTATTAGCAACAATGAACCTATGGCTACTCATTTTCATGTTATAGATAAAGAGAATAATGTTTTAAAGTGCCGCTATTGTGAGAGGACTGTGACTCATAATGAAGTAATCTTAAAATAATGTACAATAGATATTTATCGCGATACGAATAATAATAGCACAAATTTATATTTTAATACATTTTAATTATGCCAAAAAGTTTATCTGGTAGAAGTTTCTTAAAATTATTAGACTTCACCACCGAGGAGATCCAATATTTATTGGAACTTTCAAAAGATTTTAAAAATCTTAAACGTACAAACACACCTCACAAATATCTTCAAGGAAAGAACATTGTGTTGTTGTTTGAAAAAACATCTACACGTACTCGTTGCTCTTTTGAAGTAGCTGGTAATGACTTAGGTATGGGTGTAACATATCTTGATCCAGGTTCTTCTCAAATGGGCAAGAAAGAGTCTCTTGAGGATACAGCAAAGGTGTTAGGTCGTATGTACGATGGGATAGAATATCGTGGGTTTGACCAACAAATAGTTGAAGACCTTGCAAAATATGCTGGTGTTCCTGTTTGGAATGGTCTTACTACAGATTTCCATCCAACTCAAATGCTTGCCGATGTTCTTACTATACAAGAGAACTTTGG
Organism: uncultured Bacteroidales bacterium; assembly: GCA_946545765.1. GTDB lineage: Bacteria > Bacteroidota > Bacteroidia > Bacteroidales > UBA932 > Egerieousia. The sequence goes on from CAMNNS010000006.1 coordinate 2,959, forward strand.
TTATTATAAGGGACTTACAATGGTATTTATGGGTGATGCCCGTAATAATGTTGCTAACTCTCTTATGGTTGTTTCTGCAAAATTAGGAATCAACTTTGTTGCTTGTGGTCCTAAAGCTAATATGCCAGATAAAGCCCTTGTTGAGACTTGCAAAAAAATTGCTAAAGAGAATGGTTGTACAATTACCCTTACAGATGATGTTAAGAAGGGTACAAAGAACGCTGATGTAATTTATACAGATATTTGGGTATCAATGGGTGAGGCAGCTGAACTATGGGAGAAACGTATTAAATTATTAAAGCCTTACCAAGTTAATGAGGCGGTAATGAAGAATGCGAACCCTAACGCTATATTCTTACATTGTTTACCATCATTCCACGATTTAGAGACAACAATTGGTAAAGAGATTTATCAAAAATTTGGTCTAAAAGAGATGGAAGTTACAGATAAGGTATTCCGTAGCAAACAATCTAAAGTATTTGACGAAGCTGAGAATAGAATGCATACAATCAAGGCTGTGATGTATGCTACTCTAAAATAATATAATTTTATTTATAGATTTTAAATTTATCATAAGGGGCTGACCAATATTTTGGCCAACCCCCTTTGGTTTTTCTTTTTTAATTAATAGCAAATTAGAATATTATGAATAAACGTTTAGTTATAGCGTTAGGTGGAAATGCTCTTGGAAATACACCACAAGAGCAATTAGAGCTTGTAAAAAATACAGCCTCTGCGATTGTAGATCTTGTTGAAGAGGGTTATGATGTAGTTATAGGACATGGTAATGGCCCTCAAGTTGGTATGGTTAATTTAGCCTTTGAATATTCTGCAAATAATGGCGGTGGTACCCCTGCAATACCATTCCCTGAGTGTGGGGCAATGACTCAAGGTTATATAGGTTATCACTTGCAACAAGCGGTACAAAGAGAGCTTGCAAAAAGGGGGATAAACAAACCGTGTGCAGCTATTGTAACTCAAGTAGTTGTAGATAAAAATGATTCAGCCTTCCAAAAGCCTACAAAACCTGTAGGAATGTTTTATACTAAAGAGGAGGCTGAAAAAATTATGTCTGAGACAGGTTACACATTTGTAGAAGATGCGGGGAGAGGATACCGTAGAGTTGTCCCTTCTCCAATTCCTACAAAAATAGTTGAATTGCCTATAGTTGAACAACTTCTTGATATGCATAGTGTTATTATAACAGTAGGTGGAGGTGGAATTCCGGTTATCGAGAAAAATAATGGTGATTTTGAAGGGGTAGCTGCTGTTATAGATAAAGATAGAGCAAGTGCTAAATTAGCTCTCGATCTTAAAGCCGACATGTTGGTTATATTAACTGCTGTAGAAAAAGTCTCTATCAACTTTAGAAAACCAGATCAGAAAGATTTAGATAGCATATCTGTTAATCAAGCAAAAGAGTATATAAAAGAGGGACACTTTGCACCAGGCAGTATGCTCCCTAAAGTAGAGTCTTGTATTAGTTTTGTGGAGAACACAAAGGGTGGCAAAGCACTAATTACTTCTCTCGATAAAGCTTGTGAGGCTTTGCAAGGAAAAACAGGAACTATGATTATCCAATAAGAGTCTTGTATTTAATTTATTAGGGTGGGTAGATATTTTTTACTCACCCTTTTATATATCTGTTTTGATCTCTATCAAATTTAGGAGTATCTCTACTTTTTCATCAAGTTCTAATTCTAAAAATCTTGCTTATCTGCAAAGACCCTTTAATTGAATTCCATTTCTCGATATGCTGATTATAGATTGGCAAAATATAGTGGAATGATTGGTATTCTAATTAAAAATATCTCAATATTTAAATGAATTTAATTGCAAAAATATTATCTTTGAAAGGTTAATAGGCGTTGAATAATTTTTAAACTATAATATTAAAACTATGGAATTTATTACTAATCTTTGGCAAAACAACGCTCCATTAGCTATTCTTATAGCTATATTGATTGTTGTTATACCATTACTAATTTTTTATTTAGTAAAAGCTAAGAAAGAGCACCCTAAAGGCTTGATAGCAGCGGCTTTAAGTAATATGGGTGAGAGATTTGGCTATTACATTATGAATGCCGTATTGGCTCTTTTCCTTGCTTCTAAGTTTGGCATAAGCGATGATTCTGCCGGATGGATTTATGCTGTATTTTATTTCTCAATTTATGTACTTGCACTCCCTGGAGGGTTGATTGCTGATAGGATGCAGAACTATAAGGGTACTATAATAACAGGATTATTGGTTATGGCTATTGGTTATGGTCTCCTTTCTGTTCCTGTATTTGGAGAATCTTTCACAGCTACCACAGGTCAATTTTCTGGTATCTTAATCTTCACTTGTTTTGCTTTATTACTAATTGCAATAGGAAACGGGTTATTCAAAGGTAATCTACAAGCTATTGTTGGTCAAATGTATGATAATTTTGAGGCAGAAGGGGCTAAGATTAGCAATGAAGAGTATGAAAAAAGAAAGAGCAAAAGAGATTCAGGTTTCCAAATTTTCTATGTGTTTATTAATATAGGTGGTGTAATTGCTCCGTTTGTTGCTCCGCTTCTAAGAACTTGGTGGTTAAAGGTTAATGGGCTTGTTTACAATTCAAGTCTCCCTAAACTTTGCCATCAATATTTAAGCGATGCTTCTGCAATGACTGCAGACCAGACTAACAATTTTACTAATCTTGCTGAGTCTGTTCAAAGTGGTGCACAATCTATTCTTCCTGCAGGTGCAGAGTTCGCAGAGAATTATCTAAATGTATTTAATACAGGAGTTCACTATTCATATATAGCTTCTGTGGCAGCGATGGTTATTTCTCTTCTAATATTTATCGCTACTAAGAAGAAATTCCCTAATCCTGCAAAGAAAGAGAAGAAAGCTGTAGAAAATTACACAGAAGAGGAAAGAAGAGCAAATGCAAAAGAGATCAAGCAGAGAATGTATGCATTGTTTGCTGTTTTAGGTGTTGCTGTATTCTTCTGGTTCTCATTCCATCAGAATGGGCAAAGTCTATCATTCTTTGCTCGTGATTTTGTGAATACTTCTTCTGTTCCACCTGAAGTATGGCAATGTATCAATCCTTTCTTTGTTATTACACTTACCCCAATTATCATGGGTCTGTTTGCAGTTTTAGCCAACAGAGGAAAGAGTGTTTCAACTCCAAGAAAGATAGCACTCGGTATGTTCATATCTGCTCTTGCTTATATATTCCTAATTATAATAGCAGTTATGCACAAATATCCTTCATTAGATACATTTGATACACTAAGTGAAGCAATTAAAGTATCTATGAGAACAAGTCCTACAGTACTTATTATAACTTACTTCTTCTTAACTGTATCTGAGTTGTTCATTTCACCTTTAGGATTGTCGTTTGTTTCTAAAGTAGCTCCAAGACATTTACAAGGTATTTGTCAAGGATTATGGCTAACAGCTACAGCTATCGGAAACTTATTTATTGCATTGGGCGTTACTATGCTTCGTACATTCCCACATCAATGGGAGACTTGGGCTGTGTTTGCAGTATTCTGCCTAATCTCTATGGGTGTAATGTTGGGTATGGTTAAATGGTTGGAGAAAGTAACAAATAAATAATAGAATTGCAGCTTACAAATAATGAAAAAAGTTGCAGTAGTTATACTTAATTGGAATGGCAAGGACTTTTTAAAGAAGTTCTTGCCTTCTGTTTTAAGGAGTTGTGCAACTTTTAATAGTGTTGGGAGATTTGAAAGTCATGTAATTGTAGCAGATAATGGCTCTACCGATGAATCCAAGAAAATATTTAAAGAGGTAAAAGAGCAATTTATCGAATCGATGAGTAATAAAAATCCTCTCTATAGAAAGAGGGGGGTTTCTCTTATCAAATGGTTGCAATTACAAAAAAATCATGGATTTGCACTGGGATATAATAATGCTATCGCCCTTATCAAAGAGGCAGAAGAGTTTGATTATTATATCCTTCTAAATTCAGATGTCTATACTCCCGATGGCTGGTTAGACTCTCTAATAAACTTTATGGAGTATAAACCAGAAGTTGCCGCTTGTCAGCCAAAAATATTGTCATGGGCATCTTATGAGAAGAAAACAAATAACGAGAAAGGGGTTGAATCTTTTGAATATGCTGGTGCAAGTGGCGGATATATAGATAAATGGGGTTTTCCTTTTTGCAGAGGTAGGATCTTATCTAATGTAGAGAGGGATACAAGACAATATAATACTCCACTAAGAACTTTCTGGGCATCAGGTGCTTGCTTAGTTATAAGAAGAGAAATTTGGGAGAAACTGAATGGTTTTGACGGGCGATTTTTTGCTCATATGGAGGAGATAGATTTATGTTGGCGAGCCGCCCTTTTAGGATATGAAATTTGGTGCAACCCACAAAGTAAAATTTACCATGTTGGAGGGGGTACATTACCTAATAATTCTCCACAAAAGCTATTTTTAAATTATAGAAATAGTTTGCTAATGTTAAGGAAAAACATTGAGCCTAAGTATGTTTTTAGAAAAGTATTTATTCGCAAACTCATAGATGGCTTGTCTGCTTTAGTCTATTTATTTAAAGGTGAGTTTAGTTTTTTTACTGCGGTGTTAAAAGCCCATCTCAGCTACAATAAGATGAAGAGGAAATTTTCTTCTTCTCCAAGAGATTACAAGATTTATAAGCAACAACATATTTTACAAACGCACTCAAATAGTAAAGTTAAAAAAAGAGCTTTTTCTGGTTTGTATGGGGTTTATTATAAAAGTATTGTACTCAGTTATTTAAAAGGGAAAAAGAGATTTGACGATCTTAGATTCTATTAAAAAAAAGAAGTTTAGATATTTCACTAAACTTCTTTTTTTTGATATTGTGTAGGTCTTACTCGTTGGTTTCGGCACCCTCAGCAACTTCTTTAGTCTCCTCCTCTTTTACTTTTTTCTCTTTCTTTGGTGCTTTCTCTACGACCTCTTTAACAACTTCGGTTACTTTTCCCTCTTCGTCAACAACCTCAACCTTTATCTTAGCCTCAACATTTCTGTATAGGTCTATAATAGCCTCATAAGTACCTATTTCTGTAACTTTGTCGGCATCTTTTAACTCTATTTTTCTCCTATCTATTTCAAAACCTTTATTAGCTAAAGCCTCAGCGATAAGGATGTTGTTTACAGAACCATATATCTTACCTGTTTGACTTACTTTGGTAGGGATAGTGATAGTTAATACATTTAATTTTTCTGCAAGAGCTTGAGCATCTGCAACAAGTTTTTGTTCTTTGTGAGTTCTTTGCTTCATATTCTCTGCAAGAACCTTTTTAGCACTCTCTGTTGCTAAAATAGCAAGCCCTTTTGGGAAAAGATAATTGTTAGCATAACCATTCTTTACATTAACAATATCATTTTTGTGTCCTAATTTGCGAACATCTTCTTTAAGTATTACTTCCATAATTTCTCCTCCTTATTTCAATAAATCTGTAACATATGGTAGTAAAGCAAGGTGGCGTGCTCTTTTAATGGCTTGAGCCACTTTCTTTTGGAATTTTAAAGAGGTACCTGTTAGTCTGCGGGGTAAAATCTTACCTTGCTCGTTTAGGAACTTCTTTAAGAATTCTGCATCTTTATAATCTATATACTTAATACCAGCCTTTTTGAAACGGCAGTATTTTTTCTTTTTTACCTCTACGGTAACTGGATTTAGATAACGGATATCTGCATTTTCTTCAATTCTTGTAGCCATATAACCTCCTCCAAATTACTCGTTATTATTTCTTTTGTTTCTTCTCTTTTCTGCGTATGCAATAGCATCTTTATCCATAGCAAAAGTGAGAAATCTAATAATTCTCTCGTCTCTTCTGTATTGAGTTTCGAGAGTCTCAATGAATGTAGGCTCTGCCTGGAATTCAATCAAATGATAGAATCCAGATGTCTTCTTTTGGATAGGGTAAGCTAATTTCTTTAGCCCCCAATCTTCATCATTCACAACAGTACCATTATTCTCCTTGATAAGAGAAATGTACTTTGCCGCCGTTTCCTTCATCTGAGCCTCAGATAAAACGGGAGTTGCAATGAAAACGGTTTCGTAATTCTTTAACATCTCTTTAAATTTAAAAATTAAAATAACTTTAGTGGGGTGCAAAGATATAAAAATAAATTTAATAGGCAAATATTTCTCTTGCAGATTCTACTACACTAAGTTCAATTAGTAAATGCAACTATATAAATTGTGGTCATTATTCTTATAACTATGCTCAAATGGTTTCTAAAGAAAATTTCTATCTGTTATTATCTATTTTTATAGAACATTATTAGGGCCACCACCGACACTAACACTATTAAAATAATAGCAAGATATAAGGATTTAGAAAGATTTTTCCAAAAAAGATCCTGTAATTGTCTTTGTTTTAAATAGCAATAATCGTATGTTAGCCTAATAAGACCTAATGCCACTATCGCGATAATACTTGGTATAAAATCTATTATCCCAAAAGTACTTAGAAAGAGTGGAATAAAAATACTATAGCCTAAAATTGAACTGATTGTAAGAAACGTGCGGTGTTCTTTTTTATCCAGTGGATATAAAGGACCAAAAATTGAGATTTGCATAATATGATTTTTAAAGTTTATTCTACGAATATATTAAAAAGTTTTATAAAATCAAATAGAGACAATAAACACAAGTGCCAGAATACTAAACGCATTCTGGCACTTCCTATATATCAGAAATAGAACAGCCCTAAATTAGAAAATATAAGCTAATCCAACATTAATGCCATCTCTTTTCATCCTAAATTCATCTTCATCAGACATATTTATAAGCCCCCAATCGTATCCCGCTTTAATTTCAAATTTCTCAAATATGCGAACTCCTACATTAAGTCCTAATTGTAAATCAAATCTCTCTAAACCATCGTCACCAAAAGGATTGTATTTACCATCTAATCCAATTACAAGACTTGGACCAACGCCAGCAATAATTGTGGCTACATTAGATACCTCAATGTTATAGTTTAAATGAAGAGGAGCTTTTAGAAAATAGATGTTGTAGTCATCTGAAATATCAAAATTTACCCAATCAAAATTAAGACCGGGCTCAAAGGTAAGGTTTTTGGCAGCTGGGATCTCGTAAGAAAACCCAGCAAAGAAACCATGCCCAGTTGAATTATCTGAACCCGGAATCATCTGCGTACTAACTGTTAGATTATTGTAAAGGTACCCTGCTTTGAACTTCATTTGAGCAGTGGCAGAGTAGCTTAACAATAACCCTAAAATAAGTAGAAAAAAAGATTTTCTCATGATCTGTGTGATTTTAAAATAATGTTTAAGGCTTAACTAAATTACCCTTTTCGTCAATGAATAGGGTTGTCTCCATTTCACCTAACTCTAACTCTATCTCAAAGTATTCGGCAGTTGGTGTTTTAATAAATTTGGCATCATCTATACGCCAGCCGGCATAGTTAGCAGAGATGTAGTTCTTAATATTATCAGGTAATGATGAACGCCTTAAATTAATCTCCATAGTTGTTTTCAACCATGTACCATCTTCTTTAAATAATGATTCATATTTAGTGTTATCCATTACAAATTCCGCCTCGTATATTTGATGCTCCTTTTCCCACTCAACTCTTACAGCTGTTGGATAAAGAGTGTTAAAGGTCTCTTTAACTGCCTGAGGTACAGCTGAAGCATTAATATCATCGTCGTCATCATCATCTATGTCTATAAAAGAGTTTATAAGTGTACCATCCTCTTTTATAATAATAGTTACATCGTATTCTCCCAATTTCTTCAACTCTATCTCATAGAATATTTCCGAAGGTGTACGAATTAAATCTACATCATCTATTATCCATTCAGGGTAGTTTGTATTAATATACTCTGTAATGGCAGCTGGTAAGCGATTAGTTTCTTTCTTTAATTTTACATCTGTTCTAATCCAATTCCAAGAACCTGAATTTTGGAACCATGCACTATGAGAAGTATTCTCCAATAAAAAGTTGGCTTTTAGAACATTAGACATTTGTTCCCAGCTTACATCTTGGGCATTTGGGAAACGGTTTGTAAAATCTGCGATAACCTCTTCAGGAACTACTACAGGTTCTACTGGATTAGGCGTGTTGTTTTTTGAACAACTTAATAAGCTAATGCTAAGAGCAGTTAGCATCATAGTAACAATCATTCTTGTTCTCATAATATTCTCCTTTGTTTTGTTAGTATTTAGTATTAAAAATCTATATCTATAATTTCAAAGCGTTTGCTGAATTCTACCTCTACTCTATTGGATAAATTAATCTCATAGTAGTTATTTTTTCTATCAATCTCAATAACATACTCATCGGGATAATTATTCTTGACATATTTTAGGATTTCTGGAGGGATAATTTCAATTGGAACTTTTGTGTATTTACAGCTAATTTCTGTCCAATTACCATTTTTGCCAAACTCTAATTTATCTCCATTAGTAAAGATTACATCGTAACTGCACCCGATAAACTCTATCTCTTTTTTTGCAATGGCAATCTTACTGTTGGGAAAATGTGTCTTTATAAATTGTTGTGCCTTACTTGGAAGTTGCTCAAACCTAATGGGTTTGTCATAACCTGCATGTATAACAGCAGAAGACAATAACATTATTGCGATAGCTAAAAATAAAATCTTTGTTTTCATTTTCTTAATACTTTTAAATAGTAATGCGAAACAAAGATTATTATAGATTCTGAAAAAAATCTGAAATATTATTTTTTGAATTTCATGATAGTTTTGTGCCGTCACATCAAGTACTTTTTCATCATTAACAAACGGGCATTACTCTCAGTAAAAATTAATCATAAATATCAAAAATAATGTGAATTATTATATATTTGCGAAAAATATTATTAACAATTTATAATTATGAAAAGAATTTTAACAGTTACATTAGCATTAGTACTTGCTACATTTGTTTTCTCTTCTTGTAGTAAAGACAAAAAAGAAAAAGAATCAAATACTTTAGAAGGAACAACTTGGGTATCAAGTTTTACTGGTCCTGACTTTCCAGGAGAGGCAGCATTAATTTTTGCAACTTCTGGAAATGGATTTGAATTATTAGTTCGTAATCTGAAAGTCGATCAAATTGTGACTCTTAAGGGTGAATACACTTTTAATACTCCTAAAATATCATTTGACGTATATGAGATCAATAAACCAAAAGGTCCTGTTTCTCCTAAATTTTCATTCTTAGGGTCTGTTGTTGGAGAGACTTTAGAGGTAGATTTGAGTAACGTAGTAGGTGCGACTCTGACTTTTAACAAAAAATAAATTGACATTTTTGTGAATAAAAAACTCCAAGAATCTTAACTCTTGGAGTTTTTTATTGTAAAAGAGTGTTTACCATTATGGTATTTGTAGCTAATATCCAAGTTATAGTTTTTGCAAATAGATTTTACAACAGGTAGCCCTAATCCGATAGATTGGTTACTTGTGTTATCGTGATAAAAATATTTAAAAATCAATTCTTTATCAAGTGGTTTAGCATCTCCAGTATTTTCAAATGTTATAAAATCGTTATCTGAAATTATATTTATCTCTCCCCCATTTATATTATGGACATAAGCATTCTTTAGCATATTTGATATTAAATTTTCTGACAAAGAAGGATTCATATCAACGATAAAAGAACCTTTGTATGATGTTGTAACTGAGATTTCTTTAGAGGAATAAACCATTTGATAATCTGGCAGAATACGCTCAATGACTTTATTTAGACTAATCTTAGAGGAGTCTGTAAACTGTTTGTTATCTAATTTAGTTAGAAGGAGTAGCGAACGGTTCATTTTAGAGAGTCGCTCTATGGTTTGCCTTGTCTTAATAATTTGTTCTAATTGTGACTCTGTTAGATTTGGGTCGTTTAAGAGAATCTCTAATCTGCTATTACACACAGTTAAAGGAGTTTGCATTTCATGAGAAGCATTCCCGATAAATAATTTCTGTTGTTTGTATGCCTCCTCTGTTCTGTTCAGGCTCTCTTGAACTACATTATTGAGAGTTTGAAATTCGTATATCTTTGTATTATTATTCAATGGTGGAGTGTTTTCTCCTACTCTATAGTTGTTTAGCCATTCTAAAAGTTTTTTAAGAGGTTTGGTGGATCTATGTATTGTCCATAAATTCATAAGTAATATAGATATAAATAAGACAATAAATAGAAAGACTATCCAAAAAAATATGGCCTCTTTTAAATCAGTTTTGTCTATATGTGGAGTTGATACCTCTAATTCAAAGTAATTCCCCTCATCGTTATTAAAGATGTAAGTTAGAACTCTTGCTGGCTCAAATTCATTCTTCTCATCTATATATACTTCTCTGTCTTCGTATTTTATATGTTCTTTACTATGTGCGTATTCCTCTGATACTTCCTTTATAAAGAATTGGTTATTAGACCCAATTGAAGAACTTGGAAGGGGAATATTGCTTACGGTACGCCTAACTATAGTTTCGGCATAATCTTCTAATGCATCATCTACCTCATCGTTAACTTCATTTATAATGGTATGGTAGAAGAATATAGACCAAAATGTAAGTATGATAATTGCGAGCAGAGATATTCTTAATGTTACTACTTTAAAGAGTTTCATAAAGTTATTAGTTTATAACCAAAACCATATATTGTCTTTATCTCGATTTGTGCTCCAGAATCTTTTAATTTTTTTCTTAAATTTTTTATCTGAGCATAGATAAAATCAAACTTATCAGACTGATCTATAAAATCTCCCCATACAGCCTCTGCGAGTGTTTGTTTTTCTACAAGATGGTTTTGTCTGTTTATTAGGAATAGTAAAATATCGTATTCTTTACGACTTAAATCTAACAAATTATTATCTACATATATAGATAATTTGTCTGTATCTACAACAATGTTTGATATGCGTATTTGATTACCTGTTTGGTGATTAGCTCTTCTTAATAAACTTTTTATCCTTGCGTGCAATTCGGATAAATGAAATGGTTTTGGTAAATAATCATCTGCCCCAAGTTGAAGTCCTGTTACCTTATCTTCTACAGAATCTTTTGCAGAGAGAATAATAACATTCATATCTATCCCTTTATTGATTGCCTCTTTAAGTAAATCCAACCCATTCCCATCGGGAAGCATAATATCTAACAAAATGCAATCGTAGTTATATACAAAAACTTTATCGTATGCAGAAGAATAATTGTAAGCAGTCTCAACGATATAATGTTCAGATTTTAAGAATTGTACGATTAAATCGCTGAGCTCTTTATTATCTTCTATTACCAATATTTTCATCTTGAATAAAGATATTTTTTTGTTTGTGCTATAGTGTTATAAAATAAGTAGTAGTTTTGTACAGATGGGCAAAATATTTTTGCAAATATATTAAGATTCTTTAAGAACTTTTTTTTTGTAACTGAAAATTGCTTATTTTTTAGTATATTTGAAATCACGAAAGGAAATCATTATTTTAAAATATTATGAAGAAGCTTTTTATTTTAGTTGTATTCTTGATGGTTTGCTCGATCTCTTTCGGGCAATTATTACTTAATCCTCAAGATCAAGTTAAGTTAGACCCTAATGTTAGGGTTGGCAAATTAGAAAATGGTCTCACTTATTATATTAGGCATAATGAAATGCCAGATAATAGGGCAGATTTTTATATCGCGACAAATGTAGGGGCGATAAATGAAACTCCTGCACAAAGAGGGTTGGCTCACTTTTTAGAGCATATGTGTTTTAATGGGAATAAAGATTTTCCTGGGAACACAATGCTCCCTTATTTAGAGAAAAATGGACTCACTTTTGGGGGTAATATTAACGCAATGACAGGTGTAGAACAAACAATATATACTTTCTATAATGTTCCTACTCAAAACCCTGGGTTAATAGACACAACTTTATTAATACTTCAGAATGATGCCTATTTTGTAACTAACGATTTTGAGGAGATAGAGAAGGAGAGAGGAGTTATTATAGAGGAGTGGAGAAGTGGAAACAGCGCACAGCGTAGAGCTCAAGAGGAGTTATTCAAAGTATTATTTAAAGGGACAAAGTATGAGAATTGTAATGTAATTGGTGATGAGGAGTGTCTATTATCTTTTGCCCCTGAGGAATTAGTTAAATTTTATAAAACTTGGTATTATCCGGGAAATCAGGCTATTATTGTTGTTGGAGATGTAGATGTGGATTATATAGAGAATAAAATTAAAGAGTTATTTAGTATTATTCCTAAAAAAGAAGATATTCCTGTAAAAGAGGTTATAACTATACCAGATAATGAAGAACCAGTAGCTTGTGTATATTCTGATTCTGAATTATTTATGTCTAATGTGGCTTTGATAATTAAAGGAGAAAGATTCCCAGAGCAGTTAAACTCTACAGGGGCAGCAATATTTAAAGAGCTATCGGAGAGCTTAATAGTCTCTATGCTAAATGAAAGACTTTCTGATGCTTCAAAAGAGCCAAATTCTTTATTCTCTGATGCTGCTTTTTCTATATCAAAATTGGCTAAGCCTTTGGAAGGTATAAATCTCGTAGCTATTCCAAAAGATAACAACAAATGTATGGAGGCTTTGGCAGGTGCTATTGATATAGTTCGCCAAGCTACAAAATATGGATTTACAGAGGAGGAATTTAATAGAACAAAGACAGAAATTATAAGAGGTTATCAATCGAGAGTAGATAATGCTGCTACAAGAAGAAATGGTAGCTATGCGATGGATTATGTTAACCACTTCTTAGAGAATCAACCTTATACAGAGCCTGAATATATTAAACAAGTGGTTGAACAATATTTGAATATGTTCACTGTAAATTTAATTAATCAAACTCTTGCTCAAGATGAGTTGATAACTAAAAAGAATAGTGTAATATATTATGTGGCACCTAAAAAAGATGGTATTATTGTCCCTACAACAGAGGAGGTTGTATCTGCTTATTTAGAGGCATTAAATCGCGAGGTTGCACCTAAAGAGAAAGAAGAAGTTTTAGAAGATTTGTTAGATCCTTCAAAGATTCAGAGTGGTAAGATTACTAAAATAGAAGATGGATTCTTAGGTTCTAAAGTCTTGACTTTGAGTAACAAAATACAAGTTTATCTATATCCTACAGATGTTAGCAAGGATAGAGTTTCTATAGATTTATTCCAAAAAGGAGGATTAGCTCTATTGCCTGTAGATCTATTGCCACCATTTGAAAGCAATATTAGATCTGTTTATTCATCAGATTTAGGAGTATCTAAATTTACACAGAACCAGTTGTATAAAATGTTAGCAGGTAAGATTGCTTCCGCTTCTCCTTATATTGGAGAAAATACAAGCGGTATTTCCGCAAGTGGTTCAACAAAAGATTTAGAGACTATTTTCCAGCTTGCTTATTTGCAATATACAGAGCCAAGATGTGAAGATGCAGACTTTAATAGATGTGTAGATCAATTAAAACTTCTTGTTGGTCAGTTGGATAGCAATCCTGATATTAAATTTTCAAAGATGCTTTTATATACAATGTCAAATAACCATCCTCGTACACAATTTATAAGTGCTGAACTATTAGAAAAAGCTACAGCGGATAAGGTGAGAAAGGCTTATAGCACATTCTTAAATGATGCTGTTGGGGCTAAAATGATTATGGTTGGAGACTTTGAAATAGAGGCAGTTAAGCCACTAATAGAGAAATATATAGCTTCTCTCCCTGTAAAATCTGAGAAAGAGCGTGAAATTGTGAATCATAAAATGATCCCTCCTAAGGGTAAAATTGATGTAATAGAGAGTTTTGAGATGCAAAATCCTAAAACATCTACAGCTATAGTTTATTCAGGTGATATGGATTATACCCTTGAAAACTCATTAAAAATCGGAGCTTATGGCTATATAATGAGTATGAGATTTACAGAAAGTTTAAGAGAGGAAGATGGCGGCACATATTCTCCAAGTGCAAGTGGCTCACTAACAGGTAGATTAAACCCAATGTATTCATTCTCTGTTAGCTACCAGACTCAATTTGAAAAATCTGAAGGTTTGTTAAAGAAAGTTTATGACGGAGTTGCAAAAATAGCAGAAGAGGGACCATCTGACGAAGAGTTAGCTAAGGCTAAAGAGATGTATAAGAAGAGAATATCTGAAAATAAAAAATCTTTAAGCTATTGGAGCAACTTATTAGAGAGTTATTACCGTTATAATGAGGATAGAAGAATTACAGAGGAATTGATTGATAAAGTAATAACAAAAGAGAATATACATAATATAGCAAAAATGATTGCTAATAGTGAGAATAGAATAAATGTAACTTTAAATCCTAATAAGTAGAATTTATAATAAGAATTGTTATATTTGTAAGATAGAATATTAACCAAAATTATATATAATATGAAAATTAATAGAATTATTTTAACATTGTGTTTTGTGGCAGTTTCTTTTGCTACAGTTAATGCACAATTAGTGAAAGGAGCTGAGGCTCAAACTAAAAGAGGTCCATATGAAACTAATGGATTCTTTGATAATGTTTTCATTGGAGTTGCTGGTGGTTTTAATTACTACCAAGGAGAAAATGACTCATACCTTGATTTAAAAGATAGATTAGCACCAGCTGTAAATGCTTATATAGGAAAATGGTTTACTCCAAGCGTAGGTTTAAGAATTGGTTACTATGGTTTTAGAGCAAAAGGTTTTACTATTGATCAATCAAATCCTTTTATAGATGAGAATAAGGACCATGGCTATCTTCAAAGATTTAATATTAACAATGTTAGAGCAGATTTGATGTGGAACTTATCAAATGCTATAGGTGGTTACAGAGCAGATAGATTTTATAGCTTTGCTCCTTATTTTGGTACAGGTGTAGCTTGGAGTGGTTCTAAACACAAAGTTGCTGGTTCTCATCATAGAAGAACAGAACTTGCTCACACTCTCGGTCTTTACAATATGTTTAGAGTATGCAATGGTTTAAATGTAACTTTAGACATTAGCCAAACTTATGTAAATGAGCGTTTTGACAATGAAGTTGCAGATTCAAGAAAAGAGTTTATAGGGACTATTGCTTTAGGTCTTGCTTATAGCTTTAAAAACAGAGAGTTCTCAAGAGCTCATGGTGCTGTTGATGTAACTCCTTACACTTCTAAAATTAAAGATTTAGAGGCTGCTTTACGTGATGCTAATAACCGTCCTGCAAAAGAGGTTATCAAAGAGGTTATTGTAGAGAAAGAGAAAAATGTGCTTCATCCTACTCCAGTAGCACTATTCTTCCCTATTGGTAGATCTACTTTAGATGCTACTCAACTTATGAACTTAGATTTCTATGTTAAGAATGCAATCCAAGCAGATCCTAACCATGTATTTACTTTAACTGGTTCAGCTGATAGTGCAACAGGAACAACTAAGATCAATGATAGATTAGGAGAAAAAAGAGTTCAAGTAGTTTATGATCTTCTTGTTCAAAAGTATGGCATTAACCCAGACAGATTAGTTAAGAAATCTATAGGTGGTACAGATAAGTATGGCGTTGACAGACTAAATCGTTGCGTTGTTATTGAGTAACACTCTATAAAAATTTTAAAAGTGGCTACCATCTAATGGTGGCCACTTTTTTTATGATAAATCTCTTTTCTTATATTTGTGCTTTAGATAATATAATAAAATAATGAAAGTTATAATTAACCCTAAATACTCTTTCTTAGAGAATTTTATATATTCTGTTTTTGATAGGACATATAGTGTTGAGGAAACTTATCGTGATAAAAGAAATAAAGTAGAGGATACAACTATTGATGGGGTGAGGCTTGTTATTAAGTTTTTTAAAAAGCCAACAGAGTTTAATAGAGTTGTCTATACTTGGTTTCGCCCAACAAAGGCTAAAAGAAGTTATGAAAACTCTATGAAATTATTAGAAATGGGTTATATCGTTCCCGAGCCGATAGCTTATTTAGAGAAGAAAAAGGGGTTGTTTTTTCATACAGGTTGTTATATTTCGTTATATACAGATTGTAGGTCTGTTAGAGATTTTTGTTCTATTACTCCGAATAGTTATCAAGAGTATGAAAAGATTAAGAAGTTTATTAACAATATTGCCTCATTTAGTGCTAAGTTGCATAATGACGGCATTTTACATAATGATTATAATATAGACAATATTTTATATAAAGAGGGGGAGAATGGATATGAGTTTATCCTTTTGGATTTAAATAGGTTGAAATTCAATAATAAGTCTAAAATGAAATCTGCCAAAGATATTAGTAATATGCACTTTAATCATTTTGTTTTGATCTCTATCATTGATGAATATTGCAGGTTAAGAAAATTGGATCCCCTTGAAATGATTGTTAAGGTGGTAAAGAGAAGGGCAGATTATAGTAAAAAAGAGAGGTTAAAAAATCTGATATTCTCACCTCTCGGATTAAGAAAAGAGGCTTAATTTGAGGACATTATGGAGAAAGAAGTTACAGTTGTTATACCTATTTACACGGTTAATCTTAATAGGTTTGAGCGGTTCTCTCTGAACACTTGTTTTTCTACACTATCTAAATATGATATAGTAATTATTAAGCCCAATTCTTTAGATTTATCTCCATTAGATTCTATTTTGCACGATAAAAATTTTAGCGTTGAGTCTTTTGATGATAGTTTTTTTATTGGTAGAAAAGGGTATAATAAGCTGATGTTAAGCACGATATTTTATGAGAGATTTATCGGGAGTAGATACATTTTAATATATCAAACAGATGTAATTGTTTTTAAAGATGATTTATATAAATGGTGTTCTACCGGATACGATTATATTGGTGCCCCTTGGTTGCCCGATAAAAGAGGTTGGTTGGACAAAAAGTTTCCTTATATAATTGATTGGTTTTTAAGATATAATATCTCTAAAATAACCCCTTTTTTTCACTCTATGAAGATGAAATTTAAAGTTGGTAACGGGGGATTATCACTAAGAAAAGTTTCAACTTTTATACAAGTTTTACAAGAACATAATTCTTTGGCAGAATTTTATTGGAAACACTCTACAAAACCATGTTATTATGAGGATGTTTTCTGGTCTAAAATGGCAATAAATATCCCTTCTTATAAAGAGGCGGCATTTTTCTCATGGGAGAGTCATATCCCTACCGCAGAGTATTTAACAAATGGGGAATTACCTTTTGGCGTTCATGCTTTTTATAAACCAAAGCAAAAGAAATATTTATTAAAATATATTGATTTAGATTCTGTTAATGAGGAGGGGGAGATAAAAAATAAAAGCCCTAAAAATTAGGACTTTTATATGCGCCTGCACAAGGACTTGAACCTAGGACCCCATGATTAACAGTCATGTGCTCTAACCAACTGAGCTATGCAGGCAAGCAATTATTTGCTTTTGGGATTGCAAAAGTAGAATTTTTTTTAATATGTTCCAAATCTTTTATAAAATAATTTAACTTTGTAATTGTCATGGATTCAAAAATATTATCAGAAATAATTCTAAAAGAGCTTAAAGCTAATTGTAAGGTGGTTTTTCCACACTTTGGTACTTTGGAATATAAAGAAGAGCCCTCTTATTTTTCAAAGGATGAAAAAACCTTGTATCCACCAACAATTAAGATTGAGTTTGTCAGTTCAGATGTAAAAGATAACGATACATTATACAAAGAATACTCAAACGGGGCTTCTATAGACTTAGAAGATTCTAAAAATCAAATCGATGAGTATGTAAATAAACTTATCGATGAGTTAAATAAAGGTAATATATTTGAAATTTGTGGGGTAGGGACTTTTAAGAAAGAATCTGGCATTGTGCTATTTGAGGCAGGTTCCGAAATGGTGGGAGATAAAGAGAGCTATGGGTTAGAAGAGATAGATCTGGAGAAAATGTATAACGGAAGCAAGGAGGAAGGATCTTTAGAAAATGTTGATAATAAAGAAAATGTACTTGTTGAGGGTGATGTAGTAGATGTAATTCTAAATGATAGAGTAGATAGCACAGGTGCAGATACTCAAGAAATTTCTGTAGAAGAACAAGGGGATATTGCAGGTAATAAGGAAAAAGAGTTGATTGAGGCAGAAGCAGGCAGAGTTGAAATGAAAGAAGTCAAAGAGAAAGAAATTGTAGAAAATAAAGTAAATAAGGATAAACAAGAATCCATTTCTATAACTTTAAAGATATTATTGTGGTTAGTAGCAATAATTGTAGTAATAACCATTCTAATATTTCTAATCTATCTGTTTAAAGATTCACTATCGCCAGTATTGCAAAAAATACTCTACACAAAAGAGGAATTGGAGATTATAAATTATAAGATTTAGAGTGTAATCGGGGAGGTATTTACTTAGTCCTTGCTTATATGAGTATTGATTCTTTTGATAATAACGAATTCGCTAATTCCCTGCAGAAAGCTCGGAGTTACGCAGCCAGCTTCAGAGACATCTAGTAATAAAACTCCAATAACCATTTCGCTTGCCGTTCACTCGTTGCAAAATGTTTTTCTCCTGCAAGGCAATAGTAATAGACTTGACTGTTCGCTCAGACTTTCCAATCTCAGCAGCAATCTCTTTTTGAGTGGCAGATGGCCTCTTTTGCACTATGCGGAGTACTGCGACCTCTTCCAAAGTGCAATTTTTGCACTTTGTAGGCAACTCATCACCCATTTTTGCACTTTTGATTTCGTGATTTACACTTTGAAATAGTGTATCACTTTCGACTTTGTCCCAATCAATATGCATAATCCTATTTCTTAGGTCATGTTCCTCACCAAGCAACATGCTACGGAAAAATCTCTCCAGATATATAGTTGTCTCAGTGATTCCTTTAGTCAGGTCTGTATAGTTGGCCCGAACCAAAGCATTTCGGAAATACCAGGAGTTCTCTGCAAACACATCGTTAACAACGTTGAAACCTAAAGTGCGCAGGTACTTTATCATAAATACGGCCGTTGTGCGTGTATTCCCTTCACAGAAAGCATGAACTTGCCAGAGGTTAGCACAGAAACGTGTCAGATGGCGAATGGCATCATCAACATTCAAATTGGCATAGTTGAACTCGCGTTCCTGTCCCATATCATAATTCAATGTGTCGCTAATGGTGTCAGCACTGGCATAATACACCGTCTTGCCACCAAGGACCCATTCATTTTTCGTAATATTGTAGTCGCGAATGCGGCCAGCCAGTTTGTAGATACCTTCAAATAAACGGCGGTGTATCGAAACCAACTGTGCAGGAGTGAACGAAAAAGTTTTCTCCTCTATAAGTTCCGTAATACGCGTAGCTACCTTGTCAGCTTCTTCTGTACGGTCACCTTCAGCCACCTTACGTCCTGATACTGACTTATAGTAAAAATCTATCAGTTGCTTCGCTTCATAAATACTGATATTTCCCTCAATATGTCGTTTGGCTGTATCGAGCAAATATTCAGATGTCTGAAGTCTATCAACCTGTTGCAGGCCGATTGCTACCTTCCATGCTTCACTACGCTCACGTTGTTGTGGCTCTCCTTGGCGGATGTATTCATCCAATCCATGTATTCTATATTTTTGTTCGTCACTCATATTATTTTTTGATTCTATTCTTTGCAATATAGGCTTAGCTCCGTTGGAGCGAGCACTACCTTCTTACCCAATCTTAGCTCCGTTTGAGAGGGCTTCTTGTGGGGTAATAAACCTCATATTTCCATTAGGCTCTTTTGCCATAAGAATCATCCCTTTGCTTTCTATACCTCTGATTGTACGAGGTTTCAGGTTAGCGAGAATAGTAATCTGACGACCAATCATATCTTCGGGCTTGTAGTATTGTGCTATTCCCGATACGATTACCCGTTTATCGACTCCAGTATCTATAGTTAATTTAAGAAGTTTGTCGGTTTTTGGTACAGCCTCTGCTTCTAACACAGTGGCAGTACGAATGTCTATCTTATCAAAATCTTCTATTGTACACTCATCTTTTAGAGGTTCTGCTTTAAGATTTGCACTCTCTTCCAATTTTGCTTTCTCTTCATTCTCTTTTTTAATTCTTTCAAGTCTTTGAATTTGAGCATCTATAGTCTCATCTTCAATTTTGTTGAAAAGGAGTTCTGGAGTATTGATTTGTTCACCATCCTTCATCAAATCTGTCCTTCCTAAGTTTTTCCAATCTACCAATTTATCAATCTTACTTGTAGGGCAAACCTCTTCATTTTTCTCAATCCATCCAAGAAGATATTGTAATTTCTTAGATGAGAAAGGGCAGAATGGCTCAAATGCAATTGCCAAGTTTGCACATAGTTGCAATGATAGATTAAGAATTGTAGCAACCCTTTTTGGATTCTCTTTATATACTTTCCAAGGCTCTGTGTCGGTTAGATATTTATTGCCCAATCTGGCAAGATTCATAGCCTCTTTTATAGCTTCTCTAAATTTGAAATTGCTTAGACACTCTTCTAAATTCTTAACTATTTGGGGTATAGTCTCGATAACATTTTTATCTATTTCGGTCAAATCTTCTTTAGAAAAAGTGGGCACTTTACCATCAAAGTATTTATGAGTAAGTACTAAAGCTCTATTTACAAAGTTACCATAAATAGCTACAAGCTCGCTGTTATTTCTTACTTGAAAATCTTTCCAAGTGAAATCATTATCTTTTGTTTCGGGTGCATTTGCACACAAAACATATCTTAGTACATCTTGTTGACCTTTAAAGTCTTCTAAATACTCTTCCAACCATATAGCCCAATTTCTTGAAGTAGAAATTTTGTCCCCTTCAAGATTAAGAAACTCGTTAGCAGGGACATTGTCGGGAAGAATAAAACCATCACCATAATTTTTTAACATAGAAGGAAATACTATGCAATGGAATACAATATTATCTTTCCCGATAAAATGTACAAGGCGTGTCTCTTCACTTTTCCACCATTTCTCCCAATCATTAGGCAAAAGTTCTTTTGTATTAGAGATATAGCCAATTGGGGCATCAAACCAAACATATAAAACTTTTCCTTTTCCCTCCTCGATAGGGACAGGTACTCCCCAATCTAAATCTCGTGTTACGGCACGAGGTTTCAGCCCCCCATCAAGCCAACTTTTACATTGACCATAGACATTGCTTTTCCACTCCTTATGATCTTCTAAAATCCATTGTTTGAGCCATTTTTCATCTCTATCAAGAGGTAGAAACCAATGTTTTGTCCTCTTTTTGATAGGAGTCTCTCCGCTTAATCGTGAATGTGGGTTAATAAGTTCTTCTGGACTAAGTGTGCTACCACATTTTTCACATTGGTCTCCATAAGCCCCTTCGTTGCCACACTTTGGGCATTGCCCAACTATGTATCTATCTGCAAGAAAAGCATTTGCTTCGGGATCAAAATATTGCTCACTCTCTTGTTCAATAAACTTACCATCGTTGTACATTTTTGAAAAAAACTCTGCAGCGGTTTTGTGATGAATAGCAGAAGAAGTACGAGAATATATATTAAAACTAATCCCAAATCTATTGAACGAGTCTTTTATAATTGCATGATATTTATCTACAATATCTTGTGGAGAGCATCCTAAATCTTTGGCTTTAAATGTAATAGGGACTCCATGTTCGTCACTTCCGCAAATATATAAAACTTCTTCTCCTTTGAGTCTTAGATAGCGGCAATAGATATCGGCAGGGACATATACACCTGCAAGATGACCAATATGCACAGAACCATTAGCGTATGGAAGTGCTGCAGTAATTAGGTGTCTTTTAAAATTTTTCTCCATATAATGTCTATAAGTTTATTGGGGTGCAAATTTGATAAAAAATATTTATAATACTACAAACTCTTTATCAATTTGCTAAATAAGTTTTTTATAGAGTTAAGTTTGCTAATCTGTTTGAGTATTTCTTCCTCTTTTTCTACATCGCCATTTTTACTAATCTCT
>CAMNNS010000007.1 GCA_946545765.1 uncultured Bacteroidales bacterium
ATCAACTTGTATCTACAAAAATACATCTTTTTTTGCAAAAAACGGCTTTTTATAGTCAAAATAACCTCTAAAATCATTATATTTGTCAAAATGAAAAATGATAATTAAACGTTATTTTAACCTAATAATTAATTTATGTCCATTAAACAAAATCTAACCAATGTTTTACGTCTTGGGGTAATACTATTGGCGGTTCTATTTCTACCGTTAACAGCGTTCGCCCAAAATGTAAAAGTAACGGGAAAGGTTACAGACCCGAGTGGTGAACCGATCCCTGGGGCAACTATTTTAGTTAAAGGAACTAAAATTAATGCTGCTACTAATATTGACGGCCGTTATACAATTCAGTGTGCATCAAATGCTACATTAGAAATTTCTTGTATAGGCTATGTCGCAGAGAGTGTTGCACTTAATGGTCGTGCTATTGTAAATGTTGTTCTAAAAGAAGATGTAGAGACAATCAAAGGGGCAACAATTACTGCAGAGTTTGGTCAGAAGCGTGTTGCGAGAGCAGTAGGTTCTTCTGTACAGAACATAAAGGCAACAGAAATCCAAGAGTCTGGTCGTGAGAGCTTTGTTAATGCTCTTCAAGGTCGTGTCTCAGGATTAAATGTTGTATCTTCTGGTGGTCTTCCTGGATCTTCTACTACGGTTATTCTAAGAAGTGCCACTTCTATTTCTGGTAATAATCAACCACTTTATGTTATCGATGGTGTCCCAATGAACAACTCTTCATTTGACCCTTCAACAGGTATGGCAGTTGCAGATGATAAAACAGGTCTAAGTGTTAGAACAATAGACTTCTCATCAAGAGGTAATGACTTAGACCCCGATAATATAGAGAGCATGACGATTCTTAAGGGTGCTGCAGCAGCCGCTTTATATGGTTCTGAAGCTTCTAATGGTGCCATTATCATAACAACTAAAAAGGGTGTAGCAGGAAAGGGTAGAGTTCAGTATAACAACTCGTTTGCTATCTCTAAAGCTTATGGTTATCCCGATATGCAAAACAAATATGCAAACGGTGCTTATGGTGCAACAAACTGGTATTACACAGCAAGAAATGGAGCTCTTTATCCTGTAGGGCAAAAACTATATGATAATATTGCCGCAATTTTACGAACAGCATTTTCTCAAAGACATAATGTATCAATAGATGGAGGTTCAGACAAAGTAACAGTAAGAACAGCTATCTCATGGCAAAGCAATGAGGGTGTTGTAAAAACAACTTCTAACGATAGATTAAATTTAAGTCTTGGAGGAAAAGCAGAGGTAACAGATTGGTTAAAGTTTGATATCTCTATGCAATATACTAATAACAAAACTAATAAGGCACTAAGGGGAAATTCAGGTCCTCTCTATAGAGCAATGCTTTGGCCTTTAGTTCACGATATGAGGAATTATGTGGAGCCTATCGATGGTGTAACAATGGCAAGACCTATACCTTATGAAGATTACGATTTATTAAATCCGTTATATGCGTTGTACAGAAATAAATTGCAAGATAAATCTGACCGTTTCTTAATATCGGGAGGTCTTACATTAACTCCAACAGAGCATACATTTGTTAGTGCAAGATTTGGTTGGGATATTGCAAACCAGACATTTTTAGCAGCACAATCTCCTTATTACGCAAACCGTACAAGTGCGAGTTATCTTACAGGAACTGGTTATTATAGTTTAGCAAAAGAGACATATAAAGACCCTAATATAAATATTTTAGCTGGTTACAACAATGAGTTTGGTGATTTTAGTTTGAGTGCACAAATAGGTTACCATCAAGTTGAAAATAGTTTGCATAGATTGTCGGTGTATGGTACTAATTTTATGCAACCAGATTTTTATGGTATTGCAAACTGTGACCCTACAACAGTTACAGGTTCTACAAGGCAAACTACAAGAAGAGTGCAAGGTCTATCGGGGCAAATAGAATTTGGATGGAGAAGTATGGCATATATTACAATTAGAGGGAGAAATGACTGGTCTTCAACACTTCCAAAAGATAATAATTCATATTTTTATCCAGCAATTGAGGGTTCATTTGTATTCTCTGATTTAGATTTTATGAAGGGAAACGAGTATGTTTCGTTCTTAAAACTTAGAGGAGCAGTAGCTCGTGTAGGTAAAGATGCTTCTCCACTTGCAATCTATCCTTCTCTTGAGCGAACAGGAATGTTCAAAGAGGGTTATGGTTATGGCTTCTATGGTCCTAACCCGTACTTAAAACCAGAGATGACCACCTCTACAGAGGTAGGGTTTGAGACCCGTCTATTTAATGATAGAATAAATGCAGATTTCTCTTATTTTTGGACAAAATGTAAAGATCAGTATGTTACTGCTTTCCGTTTAAGTTATGCAACAGGTTTTGTTCTCAATAATATGAATGTTGGAACATTCACAACACGTGGATGGGAGTTCCATATAGATGGAGATATTGTTAAAAATAGAGACTGGAGATGGAATTTGGGATTAAATGCAGACCATTCTACTTCAAAAGTCACATATCTTCCAGAGAATGTGACCGAGTATTATAACGCATACACTTGGAACTCAGGAAATATTAGAACAGGTATTATGGTTGGTCATCCAATCACAACATTAACAGGTGTAGATTATCAAAGAAATGATAAGGGAGAAGTTCTAATAGACCCTACTACAGGTGCCCCTATTACAGATTCAGGTAAATGGTCTGTTCTTGGTGATAGACAACCAAAACTAAGATTTGGTATAACTTCTTCGTTATCATACAAGAATTTCCGTTTATCTGCAGTATTTAATGGTAGGTATCATGCTACAGTTGTAAATGGAACAAAGCGTAATATGCTTTCAAATGGAACAAGTTGGGAGTCTGTAACATTAAGAGAGGGTCCTTCTGTAATATTTAAAGGGGTGTTAAAAGATGGGAAAGAGAATACCAATAATCCAACTGTGAACACTATTGCATATAATTATGCTACAGGTATTTACTCTGGGGCAGATCCAGATTGGATAGAGAAAAATGTTAACTACTTAAGATTGGCAGAAATAAGATTTAACTATACAATTCCTTCTTCTTGGTTACAGAATGTTACTAAGAATCTTATATCTGCTGCTAATGTATGGGTTGCTGCAAATGACCTTGCTGTATGGTCTAACTATTCAGGTATAGATGCGGTTGGTAATACAGCTTCTGCAGCACTTGGTGGAACAGGTGGTGAGGGTTACGATGTTTGGAGTATTCCTAATCCAAGGACATTCTCTTTTGGTCTAAACTTAACCTTCTAAAAAGACGATGAATATGAAAAAGATATTATCTATAGTTATGATTATTGTTGTGGCTATACTAAGTTATAGTTGTGACAAATATTTAGATGTGAATAAACATAAGGATGCTCCAGATGAGAACACTGTCTCTCCATATCTATATCTTGCAGGTGTAGAGGGAGCTTTTCAGGAGTATTATTATGATTTGAGAAGTATTATGCCTGTTGTTCAATATATGGGAACAAATGGTAGTGGTTCAACTTTAGGTACATCACATACTTATATAGCAGGATCAGATTATTCTGGGCAAGTATGGAGAATGACCTATTGGACACAAGGTAAAAACCTTGAGAATATAATAACAAAAGCTAAAGAATTGGAGCAATGGAAATTAGCGGGGATAGGACTTGCTATCAAAGCAAATTCTTGGGATATTTTAACTAAGGAATATGGAGAAGCTCCTATGAAACAAGCGTATGAACCGGGGAGGTTAAACTTTGAGTATGATTACCAACCAGAAATTTTTCAACAAGTAAGAGATTGGGCATACGAGGCGATCCAGCTTTTGGAAACTCCAGACAATAACGAGGTCGTTTATAGAACGACAGTAGATGAATATGATGTTATTTATGGTGGTGATGTAGAGAAATGGAAAAAATTTGCTTATGGGGTAATTGTTAGAAATTTATCGGCTTTGTCTCGTAAGAGCGATTTTATCTCTGGAGGTTATGCAGATGAATTGATTCAAGCAGCTCAAAAAGCATTGGCTACCTCAGATGACGATGCAACTGTATATGTTCCTGGAGGTGGTAAAGATGTCCCTTCAAGTGGCTACAACAATTTCTTTGGTGTTAATAGAGATTATTTAACTAATTCCTATTGGCAACATGATTATATTACAACACTAATGACAGGGACTGTGGTTGAATATGCTAATGGGCAAACAGAGAGAACAGAAAACTCTGCAGAGACAGGAAAGAAGTATAGATACAAAATAGCAGATAAACAATATATTACAGATACTTCTAAATCTCTTGGGCATTATGACCCACGTGCAGCGGTAAAACTTGCAACGACAGATGATAGCAAGTATGAATATATCGATGACAGAGATTCTGTAATGAGCAGATATTATATTGGTGGCAGGTTTTCAGGTCGTACAGGTTTTAATACAGGTAGTGATATTAAAAATACTTCTGCTCCAAACGTATTCCATTTACTTGAAGTAGTTAATGAAAATAATGCAGGAAGTGGAAGGTGGATTTTTAGAGACGAGGCTCCTTATATCCTTATGACAGCTTCAGAAATTCAATTCTGTTTGGCAGAAGCATATTGGATGAAAGGGGATAAAACAAATGCTTTAGAAGCTTTCAAAAAAGCTATATCTTTAGATATGGATTTCACAGAGAAGTACATATTCCCAGGTGGGCCAGGAAAAATAGGTGGTGATAAGATTTCTAAAACTTTATTTCGGAAACTTGCTAATGAGTATCTTGCAGGGCCTTATGTAGGTGGATTAACTACTTCAGATTTGACATTATCTCATATAATGATGCAAAAATATGTGGCATTATATCCTTGGGGTGCTTTGGAAACTTGGGTAGATCAAAGAAAATTTTGGTATGAAATAGACTTTACAGGTGATTATCCCGAGAACGGAAATGGTTGGTCTAACACAAGAGTAAAAACCAAATTTGATGATAATCCAACCAAAGTATATAAAGGGTATTATTTTGTCTCTTCTGAGGTAGATACAAGAGGTAATTCTTTACATACAAGGAATAATGGTGCCCCTGCATTCAGAATTAGACCAAGATATAATTCTGAATATATGTGGAATAGAAATACTCTTGATTTACTAAAACCAATATCTGGTTTAGATGATAAATACAATTGTTCCCCAATGTGGTTCCAATATCCTGGAGATATGCCACAATCTTTGAACTATTAAAAGCAAATTATTATGAAAAGAATTATATTTTTAACATTATTTTTAGTTGCTTTGATTGGAGTATCTTCTTGCGAGAAACATAAGATTCTGTTTGATTCGGTTCCTGTTGATGAAAATATGGCAGAATTTCAATTATTTAATGATCTTGCAGAAAAAAGTAACGAGACAGCAACCAAATGTAGATTAGAGTGTGTTGTACTTAATGATACAGATACAATTGCAACATCGACATATCCTTTAAATACAAGGAACGTTATACCTTCTGGTTCTACTACACGTTTCTTTGTAAGAGAACCAGGTACATATACTATAAAAGGATGGAAAAGTTATAAATCTGCACAACAAGGCTTAACTCCTGATTATCAGGGAGTAATAGGGTTGCAGCCTGGTAAGCAAACAGTTCATATTTATAATTGGAATGAAGACCCTAAGTGGTTTGACGGAGATTTTCCTTATATAAGAAGTGATAGACCAAACACTACAGAGTTTATATATTTTAATTTTATAAATTTACTTCAAGAAGGAACCTATACCGATGACCTTTCTCAAATGAGACCAACTACTAAAAAATTGCAATATCAAATGAGATTGGACAATTTAAATTTTAGCGGTCTTCCATTAGGTAAAACAGAGTGGCAAAATATTGGTAATCCTGTAGCTTTTGGCGAACAGACAGGTTTCTGCCCTATTAAAGTGCCAAACAATGGTAGAGGATTTAGAGGTGGTTTAGGTTTGACACAGTTAGGTGCTTATAGAGTAACAGTTTATACAAGAATTATTGATGCTGAGACAGGTACTGAGGTGGTAGGTGAAGACTATTGGTCTGAAATTAGACTTGGCAGATTTTTACATCACGTAGCATATACAAAAAATGTTCCTGCTAATGGTGTAATGTGTTTCCAATTCTATGCATTGTAAATAAAATCTATAGTTGCCACTTTTGCATAATTTTTGTGCATTAAGTGGCAACTATTTTTTTAATTAATATCTAGAGATGAAAAAAGTACTTTTTTTAATTATTGCTGTTTTTATTACCCTTCCAATTTTTGCTCAATCAAAAGAGGAACAAGAGGCTAAACAAAATGCTTTATATGAAGTTGCAAAAGAAGCTTTAGAAGAAAAAGATTGGGTAATTGTCCCTAACGAGATAGGGTCACAATCCTCTACCGATCAAGCTATTTTTATAGCTTATGAAAAAAGCCAAATGATTATACAAGGGAGAGGTGTTTGTGGCAACTCAGAGACAAACATTGCGGAGGTAAAGGATTATAAAATAAAAGTTTCAAAAAAAGGTGATATTACTTTAACCTTCAGAGTATTAGGAAGAAAGATTAAAGGATCATATATTGTTCGTATCAAAAATGGGAGCAATTATGCCGATTGCATATTTACACCTGCAGGAAATACGGGTGGAGAAACTTTAAAGTTTAGAGGTCCACTTGTTAAAACGGGTCAGTCTAAATATATAAAAAGAAGTAATGCTATATAGTGAGATGAGCCGTTTAAGAAAATAAGAATTTATATTATTAACATTAAACAGATACAAAAATGAAAAAGACACTTCTAATTTTGATGTGTGCCCTTATGGTAGTTGTTGTACCAGGCTGTGATTCAATGTCTAAAACAGGTAAGGGGGCACTACTTGGAACAGGAGCAGGTGCTGCAGTAGGTGCAGGAATAGGTGCTATTATTGGTAAAGGCAAAGGTGCTGCAATAGGTGCTGCAATAGGTGGTGCTGTAGGTGCAGGTGCTGGTACCTTGATTGGTAGAAAAATGGATAAAAAAGCAGAAGAACTAAAAGCTGCTTTGGAGAATGCAGATATTGAGAAAGTTACAGATGTAAATGGGTTAGAGGCCATAAAAGTTACCTTTGAGAGTGGTATTTTATTCCCAACAAATGGCACAACTCTTTCTGATGTTTCAAAGACACAGCTTAGTAAGTTTGCCTCAAAGATGAAAGATATGGAAGAGACAGATATTACTATCTTTGGACATACAGACAATACAGGTACAGCTGCTGTAAATGAGAGAATTTCTAAACAAAGGGCTGACGCTGTTCAATCTTATTTAAAAAGTTTGGGTATAGCAGAATCTCGTATGACTGCAGACGGAAAATCTTTTAATGAACCTATCGCTGATAATAGTACAAAAGAGGGTAAGGCAAAAAATCGTCGTGTAGAGATTTTTATAAGTGCTAACGCTCAAATGATTAAGGCAGCTGAGGAAGGGAAGCTAAACTAATCAATTTCAATTACATTTGAAAGATTACTGCGGTCTTTGCCTTTAAATGCAAGGACCGCATATTTTTTCCCACTCTCACAATTAAACTTCCTTTTCTCTTTATTGGTTTTTATTTTTATAAGGTGTGCTTCCCAAATAGTTTTATTTGTACCCCCTTCTCTATTCTTTTCTATTCCAGCTATTTCTAACTCATAAATTGCGTATCCCTCTGCGTTTGTTATATTTTCCCATCTAATCTCATTTTTCTCTTTTCTTAAAGTAGGCGATAATATATCCTCTTTAATTCTATCTTTTCTAAAATCTGGGCTCAGCGATGGATATTTATATAGTTGGTCTTTTAGTAGTTTATAGAAAATAGGTTTAAGTACACTGCTTGTAGTAAACCAAATATGCCCATCTACAAAGTTGGCATCTCTTATTTCAAACAGTTGGTATTCAAACTCTTTTAAATACTCAAACCTGCCTTTTTCTCCCCATCTGTATGCAGCAAGTCCAGGTGTGCAAGCAACCCCTTTCATTAGCTCTTTCCAACTATCTAAAACTTTTTTAAAGTCTGCTATTGAGTGGCCATGCCGCCAATAGATTTGTGGTGCAAGAAAATCTATGGTTCCCTCTTCGATCCAATATTGAGGGTCTGCATAAAGGGCTTGTGTATTTACCAATCTACCACCTGGTGAAACGGAGAATATCGCATTTTTATCTCCTTTATGTACAGCGTTATACATAGTTCTAATAATTTTATTTACATTCTCTTCTCTCCACCTCTCTAACGATAGTGTATCGCCAAATTTTTTATATAAATGTTCATCATTCCACCCTGTAATAGTTCCATTTCTAACACCGCTTGGATAAAAATAATCATCAATGTGTATCCCATCTAAATTATAGTTTGATATAAGTTCTGAACAGATTGTATTTAATTGTTCTATAACTTCTGGATTACCCGGGTCCCAATACATCATATCTTCTACTGTCTGAACCCATTCTGGGTGTAATTTATGTGGGTGATCTTGTGTTCTTTGAATATTAGTAGAACCGATTCTTAAAGGATTCAGCCAAGCGTGAATCTCCATACCAAGTTTATGTGCTGTTTCAATTGCAAATTCTAAAGGGTTGTAACCCGGGTTTAATCCTTGTGTGCCAGTTAATTGAGCAGCCCATGGAAAAACTTTTGAAGGGTACATCGCATCTGAATTAGAAATCGTATGAAACATTATAGCATTGCACCCGACATCTTTTAATTTGTTAAATATCTCTACAAGAGAGGTTTTTTGAGAATCTATCTGTCTTAAAATTCTTTTCTGCATCTCTTTTTCGCTCTCATCGGGAGAGATTTTTTGATAGATTATTTTATTCTTTGGCCAATCTGTAGAATTAACAGTAGTGACCCAAGCTCCTCTAAATTCATGTTTAAGTATAATACTATCTGTCAAGGCATTAAATGGCACTTTATCCCCTTCCACCTGATAGGTGTTTTGTGCAGAAGTTGTGTAAGATATTGTAATGACAGCAAAACAGAAAATCACCTTTAAGGATAAAAAGAATTTATAAAACATATCAAACTATTTATTAGAAACTACAATTTAAAACTATCGGAATCTTTTAATACCGGAAAGTTTTTTCTAAAAATATTTAGACTTTCTAAATCTATACAACCCATCTGTATCTCTTCTTTGCCATCAGAATTACAGGATATTATGCTATTCCCGATATAATCTACAATAGTAGAGTTACCACTGTAAAATATTTTTTTGTCCCCTAACTCTTGCTGTTTCATCTCTCCAACACAGTTTACCCCAACGACATAGCAACAATTTTCTATTGCCCTTGCTAATAAGAGTTTATCCCAAGCTGCTATTCTACTTTGAGGCCATGCTGCAACATAGATTATGGCATCATATAGGTAGGTTTCTTCACTACCTGAAAGAGTATTTTTTTGTATAATTTTATTTCTGCTAAAGATTGGAAATCTTAGGTCGTAGCAAATTTGAAGAAGCAATTTAAACCCCTTATAATCAACAATTACTTGTTTCTCTCCCGCGGTAAAATTTTTATCCTCTCCCGAGTATGAGAATAAGTGCCGTTTATCATAAAATTTAAACTCTCCATCGGGATAGACAAAAAATAATCTGTTATAATATGAAATATTCTCTTTTATCGCGATACTACCACAAATAGCACAATCATATCTCTTCGCAATCTCTCTCATCCATTGTACAGAGGGATAAATAGAACTCCCTTTTTTCTCTTCTGCTAAATTTTGTGGATTAGGACAGAACCCGGTTGAGAACATTTCGGGTAAAACGATTAAGTCTATTTCTTTTGAACATTTTTCTTTTTGATTTTCTAAATAATCGTTGATAAAATGTTCTATCTCCGTTCTATTGAGAGTAGGATTTGCCCACTCTATCTTTTTTTGTACAATGCAAATTCTCATAACATTAACTATACAAAGATAGTAAATAAATAAGTAGGTCAGCAATCCTTTTTGATAACTCTATGATAATTGTTACCGATACTCGGGAAATGTTATATCAACTCATGTTCATTATTTTAACTCGGTCAAAGAGTTAAATTAGTATATAATTTGTAAATTTGGGCGGGTTTAAAAAGGTTAGTTATTATAACAGCGACTATGGATTTTAATTTTGATATTGAGAAAGTTGAAGCTCTAAAGCAGACCTGTTTAGATGGGGGCGAAATAACTCGAGAGGATGCAGAGTGGCTATTAGTAAGTGCTCCAAAATTGGCTCTTTATGAAGCTTCTCATGAGATAACAGTAAAGTGTTCAAGTACAGTATTTGATACATGTTCTATAATAAATGCAAAAAGTGGCAGATGTTC
This sequence comes from uncultured Bacteroidales bacterium, assembly GCA_946545765.1. Taxonomy (GTDB): domain Bacteria; phylum Bacteroidota; class Bacteroidia; order Bacteroidales; family UBA932; genus Egerieousia. The sequence continues at coordinate 10,280 of CAMNNS010000007.1, forward strand.
GGAGGATTGTAAGTGGTGCTCTCAAAGTGTTCACTACAATACAGATATAGAAACATATCCTTTGATTGGTGTAGAAAAAGCGGTAGAGGTTGCCAATAAAAATTTCTCAAAAGGTATTAGCAGATTAGGGATAGTAAACAGCGGAAGAAAACAAAAAAAAGAAGATATTAAAGGGCTTGCAGAAATGATTCGTCAGATAAAGAAAAATTCTGATATTTATCTGTGTGGTTCTTTGGGTTTGCTTAGCAAAGATGAGCTTAAAGAGCTTAAAGAGGCAGGTTTACAGCGTTATCATTGTAATTTAGAGACAGCACCATCTTACTTTGGAGAACTTTGTACTACTCATACGCAGGAGGAAAAATTACGAACATTAAGAGATGCAAAAGAGGTTGGATTAGAGATTTGCACAGGGGGTATTATTGGTATGGGGGAATCTTATAAACAATTGGTAGAGTTTGCGTTTGCTATAAAGCTGACAAAGACAGACAGCCTTCCGTTTAATTTGCTTAACCCTATCCCAGGAACCCCTTTAGAGGGTACCCACCCTTTGTCAGACGATGAAGTATTAAGTATAATTGCAATGTTTCGTTTTGTAAATCCTACAGTTTATTTAAGGTTTGCAGGGGGTAGGGCAAAGAGGGAGAGAGAGTTTATTAAACGCTCTTTTTATGTTGGGATAAATGCAGCAATTATGGGAGATATGCTTACAACACCTGGAACAAGTATTCAAGATGAATTTAACGATATAAAAGAGGCGGGCTACTCACTAATTAGATAAGAAATAGAGAGTTATGAGTAAGACGTTAGAAGATTTAAAATTTGATAAGGAACATATCTGGCACCCTTATACATCTGCAACCAATCCTCTACCCACTTATAAGGTTGATAAATGTGATGGTGCAGAGATTATATTATCTAATGGGCAAAGGCTTATAGATGGAATGTCTTCTTGGTGGTGTGCAGTTCATGGCTATAATAATCCAGTGATAAACAGAGCTATCCAAGAGCAGATTTCTAAAATGAGCCATGTAATGTTTGGTGGAATCACTCATACCCCTGCGATAGAATTAGGAAAGTTGTTACTTGAATTGGTTCCAGATAATCTGTCAAAAATATTTTATGCCGATAGTGGAAGTGTGGCGGTAGAAGTTGCTATGAAAATGGCAGTTCAGTATTGGTATGGGAAACTTGGAGAAGGCTCAAAGAAAGATAATTTTATAACAATTCAGAGAGGCTATCATGGCGATACATGGAACGCCATGAGTGTTTGTGATCCCACAACAGGAATGCACTCTCTATTTGGAACCTCTCTCCCTAAAAGAATATTCCTCCCTCAACCTAAAAGTAAAATTTTTAGTGTTAGCAAATCGGAAGCAAGCAAATATTTGGAGAAAGAGCAAAGGTATCATATTGTAGAGGATTGTGGAGATAGTGTTATTATCGGCGAGTGGCATAATTCAGATATTATTCCTTTAGAAGAGATTTTAAAAGTAAATTCAAATAGTATAGCAGCCATAATTTTAGAACCAATAGTTCAAGGTGCGGGAGGAATGTATTTTTATCATCCTAATTATTTGAAAGAGGTGGAAAAACTTGCACACAAGTATGATGTACTCATTATTTTTGATGAGATTGCAACAGGTTTTGGCAGGACAGGTAAATTATTTGCGTGGGAGTGGTGTGGTGTTAAACCCGATATTATGTGTATAGGTAAAGCCTTGACAGGAGGATATTTAACGCTCTCTGCAACTTTAACAACAGATGATGTGGCTACAACTATTAGCAATAATCCACCGTATGCTTTTATGCATGGACCTACATTTATGGGCAATCCACTTGCATGTTCAATAGCTTGTGCTGCTGTTAATTTGCTAATATCTCAAGATTGGAGGGGGAGAGTTTTATCTATACAAAAACAGTTTGTAGAGTATCTTTCCAAAGCAAGAGAAATAGATTGTGTAAAAGAGGTTAGAGTTTTAGGTGCAATAGGAGTTTTAGAGACATTTAGCCCTATAAATATGGCAATATTACAAGAAGAATTTGTTAAGCAAGGAATATGGGTAAGACCTTTTGGTACACTTATTTATATTATGCCACCATTTATGGCAATTACAGATGAGCAAATCTCCAAATTAGCAAATGGTCTTATAGATGTTATTAAGAAAATATAGTATTACAAACAACAATAAAATTACAAGAAGATGACCTTCTCTAAAGAGTTAGAAGATTTAAAGAAAGGGGCAAATTATAGAGTTCTTAAACATCCTTATCGCGATGGGAAATATCTCTCTTATGGAGGTATAAGAATGTTGAACCTTTCTTCTAATGATTACCTTGGAATAGCGGCTGAAATAGCAGAAGCAAAGGCAGATAGAGGCGGAACTAAAAGTTCGTTGCAGAATGATTTTTTAAAGAATCAAGAAAATCTCTCTTCTCTATTTACTTCGTCATCTTCTCGCCTTTTAACAGGAAATTTTTTAGAGCACGATGCCCTTGAAAGAGAGCTTTCTTACGACTACAAAAGGGATGCAGCAATGCTGTTCAATAGTGGTTATCACGCAAATAGTGGTATTTTACCAGCTTTAACTACAGATAAAGATTTAATACTTTCAGATAAACTTGTTCATGCAAGTTTGGTAGATGCTTTGCGTTTGAGCAGGGCTAAATCTATTAGATTTAAACACAATAATTTTGAACAAGTGGAACAACTGCTATTTAGCAAAGGAAAAGATTATGAGAAGATTTTTATTGTTGTAGAGAGTATTTATAGTATGGATGGCGATACTTCAGATTTAAAAAGACTTATCGCGATAAAGAAAAAATATCCTAATGTTCTATTATATGTAGATGAGGCTCACGCAGTTGGTGTTAGGGGTGAGAGAGGTCTTGGACTTTGTGAGGAGTTGGGTGTAATTCAAGATATTGATATTATAATTGGGACATTTGGAAAAGCATTGGCTGCTTTTGGTGCTTATGCAATTTGTGAGAAAGAGATTAAAGAGTTGTTAATAAATAAAATGCGTCCCTTTATTTTTACTACTGCAATACCTCCAATAAATGCTGCTTGGGCAAGTTTTATTTTTGAGAGGGTAAAAGAGATGAAAGAGAGGCGAGAACATTTGTTTAATATAAGTACAACATTGAGAGAGGGGTTAAATAAAATTATTAAAGGGTTATCTAACGAGCAGAGCAAATTTATCCGTTTAGTAGAAGAGGGGAGTACTCATATAGTTCCTGTTATATTGGGGGAGAGTAGCAGAGCAATAGAATTTGCAGACTACATGCAGAAGAATGGTTTTTTTGTGCTACCAATCCGGCCTCCAACAGTTCCTAAAGGGGAGTCAAGAGTTAGGATTTCTTTAACAGCAGATATAAGTTTTGATGAGATTAAAAAATTTCTCTTTTACTTTAATTCTTTTTTAAAAGGTGAGGGTGTAGAGATAAATAGAGAGGTTTAGATTTATTAAAGATGGAGATTACAAATAAGATACTTACAATATTTTTTAGTGGTTGGGCAACAGATTGGCATCTGATAGAAAACAAGGTGCTAAATAATGATACGATTGTTTGTTATAATTACGGCGAGAGTTTTGACAAGATTTTATTTAGTGGTGGGGAGAGGTATGACTTATCTAAAGAAGAAGAGAATTCCTTGTTGAATTTTGTTAGGGATAATAATTATACAAGGATAAATATAATAGCATGGTCTTTAGGGGTATATGTTGTAGAGCATTGTAGAGAAATAAAAGAATTGATAACAAAAGGGAGAGAATTACCAAAGTATAACTTTGTTGCAATTAATGGAACACCATTCCCTTGCAATGATAAGTACGGAATTCCAGTTTCAATTTTTAAAGGAACTTTAGATAATCTCAGCGATAGGAATTTATATAAATTCAGACGAAGAATGTGTGGAGAAAATTTTGATTTTTTTATGAATAATCCTCCACAAAGAAGTTTGGAATCTTGTAAAAAAGAATTAGAGTATTTTTATAATAAAATGATAGAGAGAGGTTTTCATAGTTATGAATTTAATATTCTATGGGATAAGGTTTATATATCAAAGAATGATAAAATTTTTCCTTTTGAGAATATGAATATGGCGTGGAGATTGACTAATACTCCTATTATAACAATAGATGATGAACATTTTCCTAAACAACTTTTAGAGGAGTTCTAAAGATTAACGATAGGAATGAAAAATTTAATGAATAAAGAGCGAATAGCTCACAGATTTTCTTCGGCAATTTCTACCTATGAGGATGAAGCTGTTGAACAGAGGCATATTGCGGAACAATTAGCCTCTATGATTAAATTTTGGGGCGAAGCAAAATCTCTTAATTTTAAAAGAATAGCTGAGGTAGGTTGTGGCACAGGACTGTTGAGTAAAATTCTTGTAAAGCTTTTTTCTCCCGAAACCCTTTGGCTAAACGATTTATGTTGTTCTGTTAAGGATATTTTTAATAGTTATGAAAATACATTTTTTTGTGGAGGAGATATAGAGAAGATACTACAAGAGAGTGAACAATTTTATGCTAATAAAGGTGGTAATAATTTAATAGATAAAACTACTATATTTCCTTTAGAGAATGATTTAATAGCCTCTTCTTCTGTTATTCAGTGGTTAGATTCTCCTATAGAGTTTTTATTGAATTGTAAAAAATATCTATCAGAGAAAGGGATAGTTGCAGTGAGTACTTTTGGGGAGAAAAATTTTTTAGAAATAAGAGAGATAACAGGCAGAGGTTTGAGATATATACCATTAGAAGAGTTAAAAAATAAAATAGCTAATCAATATACTATTTTAGCATCTGCACAAAGTAGTATAAAGCAAATATTTTCTACCCCAATGGAAGTACTCTTGCACCTAAAGAGGACAGGGGTTACAGGAGTTTCTGATGTTTCTGAAGGGGGAGAATTTAAATGGAGCAAATCGAGATTGGAAAAATTCTGCATAGAATATCAAGAAAGATTTTCTCAAACAGAAGCCAAAGAATCAAAAGGGGTAACATTAACCTACAATCCAATATTTCTGATTTTACAAAACAAGTAGCTAAGCATATAAAAGGCCTATTTCTGAGAAAGATTTGAGAATTTTGACTGCGAGATTTGAGAATTTTGTTAAAAAGATTTGAGAATTTTGACTGCGAGATTTGAGAATTTTGTTATATTTGCACAAAAGAAATTTAAACAAAGGTCTTTCTGTTTTTGCTTCAAAATTTCGTCCAAAATTATCGCTAATTATCGGAAGAGATGGAATATCTGTAGAAGAATTTTTAAGTGCAGATATTAAGCGGTTGTTGTAGGTGTTATCAGGATAATGCAAATCATTGATATAATAAAGAGGGTTGCAAAGATTAAAATGTTCACACTTGTTTTGCCAATCATTCTGTTAAGAGGAGTGCCACAACCAATCCTTTTTATCTCTCTGTATGCGAGATAATGTTTGATAATAAATAGAGATAGAGTGATTGTTGAAATTAGGAGAAACAAGAAGAGCTGAAAGAGAGAAATTCCTTTTAAGTTTGTAATTAAGAGAATTAAGCAGGTTAGAGCAAAGAGATTTCCGAATACACCACATAAAAGATAACCCCTCTCTCCCCACACTTTTCCATACTTTACAACCAAGGTGTTCTTGCCACTTTTTTTATCAACTTCTCTATCGCGATAATTGTTTACCATAAGTAATGAATCTGTTACAACTCCTATAGCCGTTCCCCCTAAAAGAGAGAGATAAAAAAGAGGGTGTAGAAAATAACAACTATTGTTGTTGAATGAAAATGTAATAATTTGATTTAAAGATACAAATGTGGCATGATATAAAATATAACAGACTGTTACAACAGGGACAATTCCAAAGAATATCACAACAAGAATATCCCCTTTGCCACTATAAGAAAATTTTGTGGAGTATAAAAATGCAAAAAGGATACAAAGTGCCCCTATAAAAATCATCTCCCATCCTCCAAGTATTGCTAAAGGAGTCCCAATTATAATTGCTAAAAGTGTTGTAATATAAATTCCTTTGAGCATATTTTTGGGAGAAATCCAACCTTGTGCACAAGCCCGTTTAGGTCCTAATCTCTCTTTTGTATCCGCTCCCTTTTTAAAATCTTGGTAGTCATTTATAAAGTTTGAATCTATTTGCATTATGAGGGCAAAAAGAAGAGATATAGCTGTTGTTAAAATTATAGTAGGGTAGTTTTTTTGCAAATAATCATAAAATGTAAAACCCTCGTTATTAGCCAAAAATAGATATGTCCAGCAGAAAAATAAAGTTGTAGCTATTAATACAGGAGCAATAGCACCAGCAAGAGCTTTTGGACGAGTGGCAAGTATCCAATATTTAAAACTTTGTTTATTCATTTTAAACCATTGAGTGCAAATATAGATAAAGAAATTATTTGTATTTCAAAAATTTTTCTTTTATTTTGAGTAGAACAAAGCTCAATTAGTAAATGCAACTTTATAAAATATTATAATTACTTAAACCGAGAGATAAAAATAGTTGCTTTTACAACTTGAATATACATAGTATTTTAACAAATAAAATAAAGTAGTTAAATATGAATAATGTTTACTTTGTAAGTGGAATAGATACCGATGCAGGAAAGAGTTATGCAACTGCTTATATAGCAAAAATGTGGAATCGTATCGGGATAAAGACAATAACTCAAAAATTTATTCAAACGGGGAATAGTGGTTCAAGTGAAGATATAGAACTTCATAGAAAAATAATGGAGATGGAATTTTTAGAGGATAAAGAGGGGCTAACTGCACCCGAGATTTTTTCTTATCCCGCCTCTCCGTTACTTGCTTCAAAAATAGATAACAGAGAGATAAATTTTAATAAGATAGAGAAAGCAACAGCTGTATTATCAGAAAGATACGATAGAGTTCTTTTGGAAGGTGCAGGTGGATTAATGGTGCCTCTAACAGAGAAAATGTTAACAATAGATTACCTGATGGCAAAGGGTTATCCTTTGATTTTTGTTACAAATGGTAAACTTGGTAGTGTTAATCATACCCTTCTAAGCTTAGAAGCAATTGAACGCAGAGGAATTCAAATAGCAATTTTTGCATACAATCTTTTTCCAATTGTAGAGGAGAATATTATCCAAGAAGATACAAAACTCTATTTTAGAGATTGTGTTGCAAAAAGATTTCCAAGTGCAGAGTTTTTAGAGATACCAGTTTTATAAAGCTATGATAAAAAAAACACACTCCTAAAGGGTAAAACTTTAGAAGTATGCTATCTGCTATCAAATTTCTAAATTTTATTTCTGTTTAAAGACAAATGTCTGACCACCATACTGAACAAACTCTAAACTCATCTGTTCTTTGCTAATTTCCCCTTTAGCAATATTATTAAGAGTTAGTGACGAACGATCTTCCATTAAGGGGTCACTAAAATCACACCATAGTTGAATAGTTGAGCGTTCTATATGGGGGTTAAAGTTTCTAACTACTCCTCTTGTTGTCTGAGTATCGGTGTTTTCTCCCATTATAATTTTTTCTTTAAGGGTATATTCCAACCCAACATTATCTTGAAATAATATTTCCATTTCAGCATCAAATGTATTACCCTCTATTGTGTATTTACCAGAGGCAACCCATGTAGTTCCGTCTAATTCAAGAATTGTTTCTTGAGGAGGTGGGTCTTCTTCAAGGCAAGATGAAAGGATAAAAATAGAAGCCACAAGTGCTATTACCAAAAATAACTTATTTTTCAACATATTTTAAATGAATTAAAGATAATTAGTTTACTCGCAAATATATATATGTTTATGTATATAAACAAATTTTTAAGTTACTAAGTTCAATTAGTAAATGCAACATTATAAAGCTCTACAATTAATTAAAAAGAGGGATTTTATAATGACCTAAATTAAAAAATTGTATCTTTACAAAGTTGTTAAATGGTAGCCTTATGTTTTTCTATTATAAAGTTGCTAATCTTTATTTTGGTTTAGATATAGAAGAGAATGACCCCTTGCTTAATAGGCTTTCCAATTTTGAACCCTTTAAAGTTGCTGAAGATGTGACAGATAGAGGAGAAGAGAGGTTTGGGAGTTTGTACCTTTTTTCTTTAAAACTTGTTAATGATATTTCTTTAAATCCTGCTTCTCAAATATTTGAAGAGTATAAATTGAAAGAACCCTTTTCTGTTTTTAAAGAGATAGATAAAACCATCGTATTTTATTCATTATCAAATTATAAAGAGAGTAATCATAGTAGCGGGAATGATTATGATATTCTTTTTTCTGTCCCGATAAAACAAAAGAACTTAGGGCTTTTGAAAATGAGAAACTCTTATAAAAAAGGATACTTATACGCTTATGGCCCAGAAAGTGCACGCCATTTCTCTTTAAATAATTCTCTTATGTTAATGTATGCTTGTTGTGGTTGTTCTAAAGGGGTTTTGTTGCAACACGCATCGGTGATAAAAAAGGGAGAAAATGGGTATCTTTTTTTAGGGGAAAGCGGAACAGGAAAAAGTACTCATAGTAGGTTGTGGCTCAGTCATATACCAGACACAGAATTATTAAACGATGATAATCCGGCAATAAGGATTGATAATAATGGAGATATTTTTGTCTTTGGTACGCCGTGGAGTGGTAAAACTCATTGTTATAAAAACGATTTTGCAAAAGTTGGTGGCTTTGTTCATTTAAAACAAGCTCCTTATAATAAGATAGATAGATTAAGTGGAGTTATGGCTTATGCAAAGCTAATCCCAACTTTTTCTAACTTAAAATGGGAGAGTTATATGGCAGATGAAGTTCATAGGTTAATCTCTGTTTTGTTAGATAAATGTAATATATTTGAATTGGAATGTCTCCCCGATAAAGAGGCTGCTGAGCTATCTTATATGACATTAAAAAATAATGATGGAGAGTAAATCAATTACCGATAATAATCTTTTTTTCAAAGAGATAGAATCTTTATTAGTTGAGGGCAATAATGTAACAATAAAGGTCAAGGGTAATAGTATGCTCCCTTTTATAGTGAATGAAAGAGATAGTGTAATACTCAAAAAAACAGAAAATTATCTTGTTGGTGATATTGTTTTAGCAAAGATTTTCGGATTGGAGAAGGGGCGAAAAAAAAGGAGTGCAGATAATTATGTTTTGCACAGAATTAGAAAAATATCTGGCGATATAGTAACTTTGGAAGGTGATGGGAATTTAGGAATGGAGGAGTATTGTTATCGCGATAAGATAATAGCTAAAGTAGATACTATTATTTATAATGGTAAGAATAAGAATCCCGATAGTTTTTGTCATAAAATAAAATATAGATTGTGGATTAGTATAAAATTTTTAAGGAGGTATTTTTTAGGAGTTTATAGAAGATTGCCATGGCTAAAAAAATACACATTTTATGTAGATAATAATTAGAGATATGAAGATAAAAAAAGGTTTTACCCTCCGAAAAATTGCAGGCGAATATATTATCGTAGCAGAGGGGAAAGAGAATATAGATTTTAATAAAATAATTGTTTTAAACGAGACTGCAAAGTTTTTGTGGGAGAGGTTCTGTGATAAAGATTTTGTGATAAATGATTTAGTGGATGCTCTATTGGAAGAGTATGAAGTAGATAGAGACAGAGCTAAGAAAGATGTAGAGTTACTATTAAAACAGTTTAACAATTCTCAGCTTTTAGAAGATTTTAAAGAATAATGCGTTTTTATAAGTTTATAAAAAGAGATTTAAAGTGGTTGTTACACGCCTCTAAAGGGGTAAAATGGAGGATTTTTGCAAATATCTTCTTAGGATTGATTAGGATTTTGGCGGCCTTCCTTTTTATCTATTTTAGCAAAGAGATTATAGATACTGCAACTATCTCATTTTCCGAAAATCGTGGAGAAGAGTTGGCACCAAAGATGTTATGGTTGGCAGTAAGTTTAATATTATTGAAAGGGTTACAAATAAGTGCAAACATTTTAGAGAGTTATCTTACTGTTCAGACAGAAATTAGGATGAAGAATAATCTTCGGCTACAGCTTTTTGACCATTTGATAATGGCTAAGTGGAGTGGTTCAGAAGATTTTCATACAGGAGATTTAATTAATAGGCTTGAAGAGGATGTTCGAGTTATATCGGCAACAATATGTAGAATTTTTCATAGGGTATTTTTGACAATTATAAACTTAGTAGTGGCATTTATAATTTTATGTTCAAAAAATTATATGTTGGCGATAGGTCTTTTAATAATTATGCCTTTCTTTCTAATATTAAGCAGAATATACATATCGAGAGTAAAGAAAATAACAACAAAAATAAGAAATACAGATAGTAAAATTCAAAGCAAATTGCAAGAAAGTATTCTTCATAGAAGTCTAATTCAATCCATGGAGAAAGAGGGATTTATAAGCAGTGCAATAGATGATAGCCAAGGAGAGTTGTATGATCAAACAATGGAGAGGACGAGGTTTAGTGTTTTTGCGAGAATTATGACAGCAATAGGTTTTACCGGTGGTTATTTAGCTGTTTTCTTATATAGTGTATGGAAGATAAAATCTGGGCAAATTACATTTGGCGACATGACCGCTTTCTTGCAGTTAGTTAACCATATACAGGGTCCAACAGTTGAACTCAATAGACAATTTGGAGATATTATTCATTCTACAGTTTCTATAGAAAGGCTTATTGAGTTGCAAAATATTCCGTCAGAAAAACAGAGAGAAAATAGAATCTTGAAAGGGGTAGCAGGTATAAGATTTTCTGATGTTACATTCAGATACCCTTCGGGGAAAAGAGACATATTAAGAAATTTTACTTATGATTTTAAGCCCGGGACAGCAAATGCTATTATTGGTGAAACCGGTTCTGGAAAGAGTACGGCAATTCGTTTAATGTTGGCTCTTTTAGATCCACAAAAAGGTAAGATAGAGATATATAATAACAACGGAGAGAGCTATATTATAGATAATGCAACAAGGGGAAATATAGCTTATATCCCACAAGGCAACTCTCTTTTGAGTGGGACAATTAGAGAGAACTTACTATTAGGAGATAGTAGAGCTACAGAGGAAGATATGTATAAAGTTTTACACACAGCTGCTGCAGATTTTGTTAATGAACTTTCAGATGGATTAGATACTAAAACTATGGAACGAGGGGTAGGATTAAGTGAAGGTCAAGCTCAGCGAATAGCAATTGCAAGGGGTTTGTTAAGACCGGGAAGCATTATGATTTTAGATGAATTTTCTTCCTCGTTAGATCCTGCTACAGAAGAGGTGCTAATCAAGAGATTAATAAATGATTATAATGAAAAGACAATGATTTTTGTTACTCATAGAGAGAAGATAGTGGAGTATTGTTCTAATGTTGTAAAATTAGAAAGACTAAATGAATCTTAATTTATATAAAGTGAGAAGATTTTTAGTATCTTTGCATACGATTTGCCCAGGTGGTGGAATGGTAGACACGCTACTTTGAGGGGGTAGTGCCAGTAATGGTGTGCAGGTTCGACTCTTGTCCTGGGCACAATAGATAAAGAGACAGATTTTTGTCTGTCTCTTTATTTATTTTTACAAAAATCCCCCAAAAGTATGACTATATTTTGGGGGATAAATTCATATCATACAAAGTTGTCAAACTTTATTTCATTTTTAAGACTATTTGTTGCTCCATAAAAGTCAATGTCATCTTATTGCCACTAACTACAGCTTTGATAGTCTCAACAACATCCCCTTCGTACATTATGTTTAACTGTAAGTTAGGTTTGTTGTAAACATATTCTCCCGAGTCATCATATTTGTGAGTATTTCCATCAATGGTCAATTCGTAGTGTAAATCAAAGTTGTTGCCAGTTGGAGAGAATTTAATTTGACCAGTATAAGGAACATTCATAACAGGATCTT
>CAMNNS010000008.1 GCA_946545765.1 uncultured Bacteroidales bacterium
ATGTGTTTGTGTTACTACTCCATGGCATTCCTTAACCCCCTCTACGGCACCTTATGAACGTCATAAATCCATCTGAAAGCATCAAATGTAGCATATGTTATTTGTTGGAAAACTTGACTCCAACTTTACCAATCTCTATGATTGTAAATAAACTCTCCAAAAAATGATAAGATAGGGGATTTATATAATCAGATATGGGTTCAAAATTATATTGAACCCATATCTTTATTAAGTTTCTCCAATCTTAGAGATATAGCTCTTTGACTTCTGCCCATTATTTCTGCTATATCTTTGATACTCTTACCCTCTCTATGTAGTTCTAACAGAAAAGTATCTGAACCTTTTGTCCATCTCTTGCCATTATTTTGATGTTTATTAAAACTATTATTTGAGCCTCTTTCTGGTTGTATAAATTCATCTACAAATAGAGATGGCAGAGCTTTATCATAAAGTATAAATGTTTTTATTTTTGCCCTTGTTATAGCGACATAGAATAATCTTCTCTCTTCACCAAATAGGTATTCATCGCTTTTTGTAAGTACATAATCAAGAACTCTATCATCGCTAACTTGAGAAGGGAACCCATAAGCGTCCTTATTGCATTGTAACAATATTACATAATCTGCTTCAAGCCCTTTAGATTTATGAGCAGTTAAAAATTCTATCTTTCTTCCACAAATTGTATAGTAGAATTTATCTATCTTTTTTACAGATTTATACATTGAAGAGAGATAATAATCATCAAAAGAATAACGCCCTAATAAAAATATTGATTTATCCTTTGGTATAGAGGATATTATATCTTCTATTATCTTACAATAATTATTTTTATTATAAGGGACGAACTCCAATTCTGTTTTAATATTTGGATCGAATGAATGTATGTTTTTTTCTATTTGTGATTTGTTTTTCTGAATAAATTTAGAAGAGAGAGAAACTAATGGTTCGCCAAATCTATATGTGGTCTCAATCTTGTTTATTTCTGTTGCCCCAAAGTATTTTTGAAACTGATTAAACAGAGCCATATCACTTCCCGAAAAACGATATATAGATTGCCAATCATCACCAACGCAATATAGTTTTGCCGGTGGATTACCTTCTCGCAATACTTTTAAAAATTGGTATCGATCATGCGATATGTCTTGAAATTCATCAACAATAATATAATCATACTCAACAGGATGTGATGTGCTACATATTTTTGTGGCTTGATGAATAACATCTGTAAAATCCATCTGTTTGCTCTCTCTTAATGTCTGCATATAACTCTCATAAACAGGTTTAAATATATTCTGTATGATAAAAATACTTCTTACATCGCTCTTATTGATAGCTTCTTGTAGAACATTATCGATAGATTTACAACTTGATTTTAATAGTGTTATGAAAGTCGATACAAGCCGTATGAAAGCTTTTTCCTGGTTACTTTCTTTTGATAATACAAGTTCATATAACTCGTCATCTGTTTTTTCACTAATAGGTACCCCCGCTTCTATGAGTAATTTTTTAAGTTTCTCTCTAATATCCCCATTGTCAAAATCTGCACTTGATGTTGCCAAAAGTTTTGTCCCAAATTTTTCATGAGTCTCTCTCTTCCAACTAATTCCGTCATTGTATTTTTTACATGCTTCTGTATATGTTAGATTTTTGTCTTTGGCAAACCATTGAGGGACAAGTCCTTTACTATTAATTCCATAATGTTCTAAATATATACGCTTTAATTTATCTCCTTGATAATAGTATATAGAGAAATCGGGACAATATTGAGAGTAATTTTCATCAGCGATATAATGTTCGTAAGGCTCTTCATATCTGAATTTTAAACCAAATGATGTTAATGCGAAGCAGATCATTTGTTCTTGTTTACTTTTAACAAATATCACATTTCCGTCCATATCAGGAGTGATTGCCGTTATCTCTCTCTTTTTTTTCTTAGAAAGGTACTCCTTTATCTCTCTCTCTTTACGTTCAGCCTCGGATTCGTATATTTGATAATTGAAAAAGAAGGATATGATACTTCTCTTAAAAAAGCTTTTCTTTAATAGCTTCTTATAAATCTCTATAAATAAACTATCGGTATTATCACAAATTGATGGTTTAATACCTGTTGTTTTAGAAATTATATCTATTGCCAATTTATGAAATGTGTATCCTCTTAATCCATGGGTATTTATCCTATCTGTAAGTTCTACTGCTGCTTTATTTGTATAGCTGATAAGTAAAATCCTTTCTGGAGCTACCCCCTTAATCTCTGTCAGATATTTAACTTTTCCAATTATAGAAGATGTTTTCCCACTGCCGGCACTACTAACGACTAAACAGTTATCTTCTTCTGAAATAATTGAGCGGCGTTGTTGTTTGTCTAATGGATATGTTAAACAGTTATCAAAATACTCTTTATGCTTGTCCAATAAATAATCAAAAATTTTATCATTATGCTCTTTGACAAGTATATTGATATTGCTATAGTGACTATTGAATTTAACAATGGTCTTATTTGGGGTTATTTTAAAGAGTTTTAATAAGTTAAGATAACTATTTGTCTCTTGGATAAGTTGTTTATAATGTGCAAGAAACTCATTTAGTTCTCTTAAAGATATAACCTTTCCGTAAAAACTATTAGTTAAATCTCTTTTAATGTCAGCAGAACCCGTTTCATTCGCTCCTTGGAGATTTCCAAAATTTTCTCTTTTACCTAATAATTGGCTATAGCTTTGGAAAGAATGGAGTTTTTCTAATAGCTTATCAGACTTACTTTTAATCTTTCTATGTGCTGCTATAATTATAACAGCACATGCACCAATAAATACAAGTATAAAAAGTAGTAGCTGCATCTAAATGTAATAATCCTATTTTGCACTACAAAATATACGGTATCGCAATTTTATAGAGTATAGCTAAATCTCTAAATATAAGAGATATTTCGTCTATTTTGCAAATGAGATAGAGCGAGACTCTCTAATCACAGTAATTTTAACTTGACCAGGATATGTCATCTCATTTTGGATTCGTTTTGCTATCTCTGCAGAGAGGTTTTCTATGTCTTTATCAGAAACCTGCTCACTACCTACAATTACTCTTAATTCTCTACCCGCTTGAATAGCATAAGTTTTTGTAACTCCCTGATATGAAAGAGCTATATCTTCCATATCTTTTAGCCTCTTTATATAAGATTCTATAACTTCTCTTCTTGCACCAGGTCTTGCACCAGATATAGCATCGGCAACCATTACAAGTGGTGAGATAAGTGAGGTCATCTCAATTTCTTCATGGTGAGCACCTACAGCATTACATATTTCTGGTTTTTCTTTGTATTTTTCTGCCAATCTCATACCCAATACTGCATGTGGTAATTCTGGGTCTTCATCGGACACTTTTCCTATATCGTGAAGCAGACCTGCCCTTTTAGCAATTTTAGAATTTAAACCAAGTTCAGACGCCATTGTTGCACAAATGTTTGCAACTTCTCTTGAGTGTTGTAAAAGGTTTTGTCCATAAGAAGAGCGGTACTTCATCCTACCAACAAGTTTAACAAGTTCTATATTTAAACCATGAATTCCTAAATCTATACATGTCCTTTTACCTGTCTCTAAAATCTCCTCTTCTAATTGTTTTTGAACTTTGGTTACAACCTCTTCTATTCTTGCAGGGTGTATTCTGCCATCTGCAACTAATTGATGCAAAGCCAATCTTGCAACCTCTCTTCTAACAGGGTCAAAGGCAGATAACAATATAGCTTCTGGAGTATCATCAACTACAATTTCTACCCCTGTAGCCGCCTCTAAAGCTCTAATGTTTCTCCCTTCTCTTCCAATTATTCTCCCTTTAATCTCATCATTTTCTATGTTAAAGACTGTTACAGTATTCTCAATAGCAACTTCAGGAGCAGTTCTTTGTATAGTGTTAATAACAATCCTTTTAGCTTCTTTAGAGGCATTTAGTCTTGCTTCATCCATAACTTCATTTATATACGATTGAGCATCTGTTTTAGCCTCCGCTTTCATCGCCTCCACAAGTTGTTTTTTAGCCTCTTCTGCAGATAGTCCTGCAAGATTCTCTAATGTTATAATCTCTTGTTGGCGTAATTTTTCGTACTCCTCGTTTTTCTTGGCAACTATATCTGTTTGTGCTTTGAGATTGCTTCTTATAGCCTCTACCTCTTTCTCTTTTCTTGTAAGTTCGTTACTTTGTTGATTGATAACTAACTCTTTTTGTTTAATCTTATTCTCTGTCTCCCTTAGAGCATTATTCTTTTTGTTTATGTATTGTTCATGCTCTGTTTTAAGCTGTAAGAACTTCTCTTTTGCCTGAAATATTTTTTCTTGTTTTATTCTCTCGCCGTCCTTTTCGGCATCTTGAAGCAACTTAGATCTTTTTTTGTTTATGAAAAATGTTCTTGCAAGTATAGAGCCCAATGTAATACCTAACATAAAGGCTGTAACTACAATAAGTATTATCTGAATATCGCTCATAATATATATATAGTTTTAAATGTGTGCTAAATATTATGAGAACGAGAGAAAAAAAGCCACTAAAAAGCTGTTACTCAAAAATCTTAAAAATTAAGATTTGGACCTTTATTAAACTTTGACTTCCAACGTCCCGATAACGGAATCCCAATTAAGGTAACATAGGCCTGTCATTATCTAACATTTAGTGGTCCGGTATGTAATAAATGTTGATTTTGGCAAAGAGCTTTTTAGTGGCTAAACTAACTTAATTTGCTTTAGATAATTATCTAATTGAGAATTTATTTCGTCAAGAGCATCGAGAGTCTCATAATTCTCCATATCTTTCTTTATACTATCAACAACTAATTCCAACATTATAATTTTTAAAAATTGTGTTGGAGTGTAGTAACTACTTCTTGGATTGTCTCTAAACTCTTTAATCCTCTTGTTAATAATCTCCTCGGCTTTGGTATAGATTTCTACCTCAGAGGGTGTTAGATTATAAGCAACTGACTCCCCATTAATTATTATTTCTAATCTGTTTTTTTGAAGTGCCATAATTTAATCATTTAACATAGAGATACATTTATCTATCTCCTTAACAATCTTCATCACTCTTTTACGAGATTGCTTATTATCTGTCTCTTCTAAAATTAAAGCTTGTTTAAGCTCAAATCGCTCCAATCTTTTCTCTTGTTCTGCTATCTTATTTTTTGCGTTTTGTAAATCATTTTTAACTTTTGTGAGTTCTGTAAGATAGGTGGCACGAGCATAGGAAGCTTCTTCATATTTTCTAATAAGGTCTTTTATTAAACTTTGAAGCTTATCTATTGTCTTTTGTGTCTCCTTTCTCATTTGCTCATTAAATCAACGCTTGCAAATTTACAAAAAAAAGTTTTATGACAACTATCCACTATAATAATTAAATCCTTTAGCTATCGCAGAAATTATATATCGCCACCTTAATATAATTCCAACTATACTAATAGCTCCAATAATTATTAGAATTTTAGTTGAATCACTTTGTTTGTTCCACCAATTATTTATCTTTCCTAACATAGTTTTCAATTTATAAAGACAAAGTTAAACAAGTTATTCTAAAAAATATGAACTATCTATAGTATCTATGTTTGAGAATATTTTATTAACTTTACAACATTATGAACAGATTACTTATAGGTGATGTCTATCTTTGGGGAACTCAAAAAGATATTCTAATAGAAGGTGAGTATATTGTAGATGTTGTAGATCATTCAGATACTTATGTATCAACTCATCGCGATAAAAACACACAATTTATAGATGGGAAAAATTTTGCAGCTATTCCTGGTTTTGCAAATATGCACACCCATGCAGCCATGACACTAATGCGTGGAAGTCAAGAAGATTCAAGACTGAAACAATGGTTGAAATCTATTTGGAAACAAGAGGCAAAATTAGATGAAGAGCTAATCTATTATGGCACCAAACTCGCTTGTATAGAGATGCTAAAAACAGGGACAACTCTATATAACGATCAATATTTTATGGCGAGCGTTGCTCAAAAAGCCAATAATGAAATTGGTATCAGAGCTCATCATTCTCATGTCTTTTTAGATTTAGGTGATAAAAAGAACATTCTTAAACAGAGAGAAGAGTGCGAGAAGATGTATGCAGATTCTAAAAAATGGGGTAAGCTTTCTTCTTTTGATATATCGGTTCATGCTCCATATACTGTTTCAAAAGAGAATATTATATGGGCAAAAGATTTTGCTAATAAACATAATTTAAACATTCATATTCATATCGCAGAGACTGGACAAGAGAGATTAGATTCATTAAGAAAATATAAATTATCTCCTGTTGCTTATTTGAATGAGTTAGATCTATATAGCAAAAATGTTATTGCTGCCCATTGTATATGGATAGATGAACACGATATAGAGATACTCGGACAAAATAAGGTTAATATTGTACATAATATTAACTCAAACTTAAAATTGGCATCAGGATATAAATTTAAATATCAAGAACTTATAGATTCAGGGGCAAATGTTTGTATAGGAACAGACGGATGTGCTTCCTCTAATAATTTAGATATGCTTGAAGCTGTTAAAACTACAGCACTTGTTCAAAAAGCTTGGAGGAAAGATCCAAGTTCTATACCTGTTAAAACTCTTTTAAATTCTTCAACTATAAATGGTTATAATGCTTTCGGCTTAAAGGGTGGTAAAATTGCAAAGGGTTATTTAGCAGATTTGTTGCTAATAAATATTAACAATTATTCATTTACACCTAATATAAATTTCCTCGCTAACTTAATCTATTCTGCCCATTCAGATTGTGTAGATACTGTTATTTGTAATGGTCAAATTGTTATGAAAAATAGAGTTGTGAAAGGGGAAGAGGAAGTTCTTGATAAAGTAAATAAACTATATAAAAAACTGATTTAGTAATTTTTAAAAAAATAAAGATATGTTACCAATAGAAGAGAAAATTCATGCTGCGGCATCGTATATCAGAGAAATAATTGGGGATAAAAAACCTGTAGTTGGAATTGTTTTGGGTAGTGGGCTTGGTTCTTTGGCAGATAACATTAACGATAAAATTGTAATTCCATATAAAGATATTCCAAATTTCCCTCAATCAACAGCTGTAGGACATAAAGGGAATCTCATTATAGGTGAACTTGCAGGCAAAACTATTATTTGTATGCAAGGGAGATTCCATTATTATGAGGGTTATTCAATGGATCAAGTAACTATAGGAGTGAGGGTCATGAAGTTGTTAAATGTTGAGTTACTTATTGTTTCTTGTGCATGTGGTGCTTTAAATCCCGATTTTAAAGTGGGTGATATAATGGTGATTAATGACCATATAAATCTTTTACCGAATCCTCTTATTGGTAAAAATTTAGAATCTTTTGGTACAAGGTTTCCCGATATGTCTCACCCGTATGATGAATCTTTAATAGAAAAAGCTCATAGTATTGCAAAAGAGAATGGTTTTGCTTTAAGAGATGGTGTATATGTGGCAGGTACAGGACCTTCGTATGAGACAAAAGCAGAATATAAATTCTTTAGAATAATTGGTGGTGATGCAGTAGCAATGTCCACAGTACCAGAGGTTATTGTCGCAAGACATTGTGATATAAGAGTTTTAGGAGTTTCTATTATAACCAACCAATCTAATGATACATACAAGCCTGACTTTAAGAATGACGAGCAAGAGGTAATTAAGGCGGCTGATGCAGTTGTTGGAAAAATGACAGTTTTGGTAAAAGGACTAATATCTTCTCTATAAGATGATAAAATTTGTCTCTTTATCAAGTGGCAGTAGTGGAAATTGCTACTATTTTACAAATGGTAGTACAACATTCTTAATTGATGCAGGTATTGGGCCACGAAGGATTAAAAAGATATTGTCTGAATATTCGTTAGATTTAGAGAGTGTAAATTTTATTTTGATTACCCATGACCACATAGATCATATTAAGTCTTTGGGTGTTATTGTAAATAGGTATCATAAATTAGTATATACAAGCGATTTATTAAAATCTTCATTACTAAATCATAGCATAACAAGAAATACCTTAAAAGGGAGCATTAATTGTATAGAAATATCCAAAGAGAATAATATACAAGGGGTAAAAGTTACCCCTTTTTTAGTCCCTCACGATGCCACTCAGACATTAGGTTATTTTATAGAATTTGAGAATAAAAAAATTACATTAGTAACTGATTGTGGCGAGGTTACAGATGAGATACTTAACTTCTCAAAAAAAGCAGATATTTTAATATTTGAATCTAATTATGACGACAAGATGTTGTTAAATGGGGCATATCCAGCAGTATTAAAAAACAGAATAAAAAATTCCCACTTGGGGCATCTAAGTAATAATGAGGCTTGTGAAGCACTTAAAAAAATATTCTCAGATCGAGAGGGTTCATTAGAGTATCTTTTTCTTTGCCATCTTTCTGGCAACAATAACACTCCAGAGATAGCATATAATACAGTTACAGATGGGTTAAAATCTATTGGTGTTGATTTATCCAATAGAACAATTTTAACATTGCCTCGTGGAAAGGCTTCTAATCTCTACACATTTTAGCTTTTTTTGTAAATTTGTATAAATAATTCATTTAAATATCTATAAATATGAAAAAGTATTTAGCAGAAATGTTTGGCACAATGGTACTTGTGCTAATGGGTTGCGGTGCTGCCGTTAGCCTAAATTGTTCTTCTAATTGTGCAGAAACTGTAAACGCTGCTTCCGTTATTGGAACAGCCTTGGCTTTTGGTCTATCAGTTGTAGTTATGGCTTATACTATTGGTGGTATAAGTGGTTGCCATATAAATCCAGCGATCACATTCGGTGCTTGGCTAAGTAAAAGGATAGGTGGTAAAGATGCCATTATGTATATCATTTTTCAAATCATAGGAGCTTTCGTAGGTTCTGTTATCCTATATCTTTTAGTAGGAAATGTTGCAGGAATGGAGGGGACAGGAGCAAACGATTTACAAGAGGGGGTTACACCTTTAGGTGGCTTATTGGCTGAGATTATCTTTACATGTGTATTTGTTTTGGTTGTTCTTGGTGCAACTTCTAAAACTAATGGTGCAACAAACAATTTTGCAGGTTTAGCTATTGGCTTGGCATTAGTTTTAGTGCATATTGTATGTATAAGATATACTGGTACATCTGTAAATCCTGCTCGTTCAATCGCCCCTGCTATCTTCCAACAAGGTAGTGCATTATCTAACCTATGGATATTTATTGTAGGACCATTTATTGGAGCTGCTTTAGCTGCAGGTATTTGGTGTATAGTAGATTGTAATTGCAACTGCAAGAAAGACTAATAGAGATTTATATATATTACTTGGGGGTGATTTAAATATCATCCCTTTTTTTTACATCTCCTCTCGATACAATAGCAGTATATCCTATATTTTTTATCTTTTCTTCTAAAAGAACTTTAGATTGAGCCGATTCAACCCCTGTAGAGATTTTATTATCATATAGGTCGTATTTTTTTCTAACCTCATAAGGGGAAAGATTTGGCATAACTACATTAGCACCAGATTGTAACCCCAACTCTCTGCCACATTTATCTATACTCCCAAGTGCAGTTGTTGATGGTATAAGTGCATAAGGGAACATAAGCCTTACTATAGAAATCATTCTTAATGTAAGTTGTAGATCTCCATTTGGAAATTTTGCAAAGGGGGTATTATAATGTGAGATAAAAGGACCAATACCAATCATATCGGGTTTTAACTCTTGTAAAAATCTTAAATCTGAAATGAGATTTTTTGTGGTTTGGTAAGGGGAACCAACCATAAAGCCCGACCCAACTTGGTATCCTATTTTTTTTAAATTAAAAAGAGACTCTTTTCTATTTTGTAAACTTTGACTATCGGGATGAAGTAGCTTATAATGCTTATCTTCTGCTGTTTCATGCCTTAATAAATATCTGTTAGCCCCACTTTCATAGAATCTTTTATAACTCTCATAACTTTTTTCACCGATAGATAATGTAATGGCACAATCGGGAAAAGATGCTCTAATTTTAGAGACAATACTGCAAATTCTATCATCTGTAAAATACTGATCTTCGCCACCTTGTAGAACAAATGTCCTAAATCCTAATTCGTAACCTTCTCTGCAACAAGCAAGAATCTCTTCTTCTGAAAGTCTGTATCTTTGGGTTAACCTATTAGATTTTCTTATTCCGCAGTAAAAGCAATCGTTTTTACAATAATTTGTTATCTCTATCAATCCCCTTAAATATACATCGTTAGAGTAGATTTCTCTTCTGACTTTATCTGCAATCTTGCTGAGATAATTATCTTGTTGTTCTGTCTCTATAAGCAAAGCAAGCTCAGAATCGGTAAGATTCTGAGCTTTAGCTAATGTATCAACTATATTTGAATAATTGTCTATCAAAATTATAACTTTGGTCCAGCTTCTACAAGTGCTTTACCTTCTTCGTTTGTAGTAAACTTAGCAAAGTTCTTTATAAATCTTTCTGCAAGATCTTTTGCTTTAGTATCCCATTGAGAAGCATCTGAATATGTGTCTCTTGGATCTAAAATAGCACTATCTACACCAGGAAGTTGAGTTGGTACTTCAAAATTAAAATATGGAATTTTCTTTGAAGGGGCATTATCTATAGAACCATCTAATATTGCGTTGATTATACCTCTTGTATCTTTAATAGAAATTCTCTTACCTGTACCATTCCATCCAGTATTAACAAGATATGCTTTTGCTCCAACTTTTTCCATTTTTTTAACCAACTCTTCACCATATTTTGTTGGATGTAGAGAGAGGAAAGCTGCCCCGAAACATGCAGAGAAAGTTGGTGTAGGCTCTGTTATACCACGCTCTGTGCCAGCAAGTTTAGCGGTGAAACCGCTTAAGAAGTAGTATTTTGTTTGCTCTGGAGTAAGAATAGAAACTGGAGGTAAAACACCAAAAGCATCTGCAGATAAAAATATAACTTTCTTAGCAGAAGGAGCTTTTGAAATTGGTTTAACAATGTTTTTAATGTGGTAAATAGGGTAAGATACTCTGGTATTCTCTGTTACAGACTTATCTGTGAAATCTATTTTACCATCTTTATCAACTGTAACATTCTCTAAAAGAGCATCTTTCTTAATAGCACCATATATTTCTGGCTCAGCATTTTTATCGAGATTGATAACTTTTGCATAGCAACCACCTTCAAAATTAAAGATTCCGTCATCATCCCAACCATGCTCATCATCACCGATAAGTGCTCTGTGTTCATCTGTAGATAGTGTAGTTTTGCCTGTACCAGAAAGTCCAAAGAATATAGCAGTTTCACCCTTCTCGTTTGTATTTGCACTACAATGCATTGAGGCAATTCCCCTTAAAGGAAGAAGGTAATTCATATATGAGAACATACCTTTTTTCATCTCTCCACCATACCATGTATTTATTATCACTTGCATCTTTTCTGTAATGTTAAATACAACAGCAGTTTCTGAATTAAGTCCAAGCTCTTTATAATTTTCTACTTTAGCTTTAGAGGCATTAAGGACAACAAAATCAGGCTCCCCAAAGTTTTTTAACTCCTCTTCTGTAGGGCGGATAAACATATTCTTAACAAAATGAGCTTGCCAAGCAACTTCCATAATAAAGCGAACCTTAATTCGTGTATTCTCATTTGCACCGCAAAAACCATCTACGACATACAATTTTTTGTTAGATAACTCCTCTTTTGCAATTCTCTTTAACTCTTCCCATGTCTCTTTAGATACAGGCTTATTATCATTCTTGTATTCATCAGAAGTCCACCATATTGTATCTTTTGAAAGTTCGTCCATTACCCAGAACTTATCTTTTGGAGATCTACCTGTATAAACTCCTGTCATTACATTTACAGCACCTAATTCAGTAACTTGACCTTTGTCAAATCCGGTAAGTTCAGGTTTAATCTCTTCTTCATACAAATATTCGTATGAAGGGTTGTAAATCACCTCTTTAACCCCGGTGATTCCATACTTTGTTAAATCTATATTAGCCATATAAATAATTGTTAAATTTTCTAAAACAAATATACAATTAAAAAATAATAAACAAATTTTGTACCCCTTAACTCAACTCTCAACTCCTGGGAATGCAACATTTGAAATTGGGGCTTCTACCTCAACTTTAATCTTTTTTATAGGGTGAATAAACTCTATTCTCCTTGCGTGCAGTGAGATAGAACCATCTTTGTTTGAGCGTGGTGCTCCATATTTTAAATCACCTTTTATTGGAGAACCTATATATGATAATTGAGCCCGTATTTGGTGATGTCTCCCGGTATATAACTCTATTTCAAGAAGATAATATTTATTTGTTGCTCCTATAAGTTTGTATTTTAATCTCGCCTCTTTATACCCTTTCTTCATCTTTGAACTAACATAGGTTTTATTTTTTTTCTCATCGCGATAAAGAAAATTTACCAACTCTCTCTCTTCATCTTTTGGTTTTAACCCCACTAAAGCCCAGTAAGTTTTGTGAACTTCTCCATCTTTTAACATTTGGTTAATTCTCTCTAAGCCTTTTGATGTTTTGGCAAATATAGTAGCTCCGCTTGTTGGGCGATCTAATCTGTGTGGCACACCCAAATAGACAGCACCCGGTTTATTATCTCTTTGAGATATAAATGCTTTTATAGTCTCGCTTAAAGGTTCATCTTCTGTTTTATCCCCTTGTACAATCTCACCTGCTCTCTTACAAAAAATTATGTAATGGTTGTCTTCATAGAGAATACGATCTCTAATGTTGGCGAATTCTTTATTTGATAATATTCTGTAATGATTATCCATGAAAACGATTTTATGAAAATTGTTTGTAAATCAGAAGAGCAGACATTATTAGTACTATTGCTGTAACAAAAATCTTTATAAATTTTTCTCCCCCTTTTATAGAGGCATAAGAGCCTAATATTCCACCGATTATATTGCCTACAGCATAAATTAGTGCAACTCCCCAATTAACTTGTCCGGCAATTATAAAAACAATTAGGGCAAGTGGAGTATAGATAGTTACAGCAAACTGTTTTAGGGCATTAGATCTAATCATATCTGTGCCAAGCATAAAAAAGCTACCAAACATTATTAGGAGACCAACTCCCGAATGGGTAAATCCTCCGTAAATTCCAATCAATGAAAATACTAAAAACTTCCATAGGGCAATATTACTATTATTTGATTCCTCATGATTCTTCTCTTGATTGCTTTTTTGAGAGATAGCATTCTTATTGACAAACAGAAGAATAGACATCAGAGGAAGAATTATAGCCATAACAATCTCAATAATTTTGACATTTAGAATTGCTGCCAAGATTGCTCCAATTATAGCTCCAACCCCGACTGGAACCCCTACATTGAGACCTGTCTTTATATTTAGAAAACCTTTCTTTTTAAAGATAAATGAGGTTGTTATAAATTGTAGTAGTACCCCAACTCTTGTTGTACCATTAGCAACATTTATAGGCATACCCATTAGCATAAATAGGGCATAAGATATAGCAGTTGCCATCCCTGCAATTGTGTTTATGAAACCAACAAAGATACCTATCGCGATTAGTATTAAAATGATCCGATAGTCATAAAATGGTGTCTGTAATAAAAAGTTGTGTAAACTCTCGTACATTATAACAGAATTATAGGTGTGCAAATGTATGCTTTTTTTACCATTGTTATGTGCCAAAATGACATTTTAGTACCAAAAAATAAATATGGCAAACTAATTGTCTATATTTGGGGGCGAAAAATGATAGATATTTAGATTATGAATAGTTTTAATGGATAAAAGATATGAAGAATCGTACAGATAATGAGAAAAATATAAAACCAGAATCAGAGGGTGTAGAGTCTGTGAATAAACAAAATGCAGATGGAGTAGAAAATGCAGATGTTGCTAAAAAAGAAGAAAATGCAGAAGATATAGATAAACAATGTACTGATACTCCCGAAGATAAAATTGCAAAATTAGAAGAAGAAGTTAATTCTAAAAGAGATGATTATCTTCGTCTTGCTGCGGAGTTTGATAATTACAGAAGAAGGGTGAGTAAGGAGAAGTTAGACCTAATAACCACTGCATCTGAGGGGGTTTTAAAAGGTTTACTCCCTATAGTTGATGATTTTGAGAGAGCTATTGTAGCACTTAAAGATTCAGAAGATTCTGATACCGCAAAAGAGGGGACAGAATTAATTTACAAGAAGTTAGTTGAGTATCTAAAAAATAATGGTGTAAAAGAAATAGAGGCTCTTGGTAAAGAGTTAGATACAGATTTTCATGAAGCTATAGCTCAAATACCTTCTCCCGATAGTAAAAACAAAATTATAGAGGTAGTGCAGAAAGGTTATTTACTTGGAGATAAGGTGATTAGATTTGCAAAAGTAGTTGTGGGTTGCTAAATATTTCAAAGAAATAAATATTAAAAAAGATGGCAGAGAAAAGGGATTATTATGAGGTGCTTGGTGTTGCAAAAAATGCCAGTGCCGATGAGATAAAAAAAGCTTATAGAAAATTGGCACTTCAGTACCACCCCGATAGAAATCCGGGCGATAAAGATGCTGAAGAAAAATTTAAAGAAGCTGCCGAGGCGTACGATGTTCTCTCTGATGAAAACAAGCGTAGCCGTTATGATCAATTTGGTTTTGCAGGAATGGATGGAGCAGGTGGTTTTAGTGGTGGTGGATTTAGTGTAGAAGATATATTTTCCCATTTTGGTGATATTTTTGGTGGTAGATTCGGAGGTGGTTTTGGAGACTTTTTCGGTGGATTTGGTTCCTCTTCTCGTGGTGGTAGAAGGGTTGAGAAAGGGAGCGATTTAAGAATAAAAGTAAAATTGACTTTAGAGGAGATAGTTAAAGGTTGTGAGAAAAAGTTTAAGATCAATACCCTTATCCCTTGCGATGAGTGTGGTGGAAAAGGGGCAGTGAATGACTCTGATATTAAGACATGTACAGTTTGTCATGGTTCTGGAGTTGAAACACGAGTCGTCAATTCTATGTTTGGACAAATGCAGACTCAAACAACTTGTTCTAAATGTAACGGAACAGGCAAGATTATAGTAAAACCTTGTAAGAAGTGTAATGGAAATGGTTTACAGAGAGCAGCCCAAGAAGTTAGTTTTAAGATACCTGCAGGTGCTGTAGATGGGACAATTATTCGGGTTCCAGGTAAAGGTAATGCTGCAAGAAATGGGGGAATTACAGGAGATTTACTTGTTGTTATTGAGGAGGAGCGCCATCGCGATTTTGAGAGGGAAGATAATGACCTCATATATCCTTTGTTTATAAGTATTCCCGATGCGATTTCTGGTTGTGAGGCAGAAATCCCTGCAATAGATGGTAGGTTAAAGATTAAAATTGCTCCTGGTACTCAAAGTGGTAAAATGTTAAGACTAAGAGGGAAAGGTGTACCAGATATAAATGGCTATGGCAGAGGAGATCTTCTTGTTTATGTTCAGGTGTGGATACCAAAACATCTTAATTCTGAGGAGAAAAAACTCGTAGAACAGTTAAGTAAATTAGACTCATTTAAGCCAATACCAAGTGGTGAGGATAAAGAGAGTTTTTTTGATAGACTCAAAGGGCTTTTTAGATAAATATGTGTAAGAAACTATTCAGTATCAATTATAAGTGGAGGGCTTTTATTCTTCTCGATCTCTTTTTTATTACATTTTCATCACCTCTTTTTTCACAAACAAACAAGTGGAGCAAAGAACAGATGCCAAATGTAGATATAGAGAAGCAAATAGAAGCAACCAAAAATTTTATTATTCCGATAGAGTTTTATAATGGATTTTCAGGTACTTATGGAGAATTGAGAGGAAATCATTTTCATTGTGGGTTAGATATGAGAACCGGTGGGGTAGAAGGGAAAAAGATTTTTGCTGCCGATGATGGCTATGTATGCAGAATTACAGTTACTCCAAGCGGTTTTGGTAATATGATAATGATTGCACATCCTTCTGGTTATAAGACAATTTATGGTCATGTGCAAAGATTTGCCCCTAAATATCAGAATTATATTAGAGAAAAACAGTACAAAGAAGAGAGTTGGTATCAAGAGGTAAATTTTAATCCCGATGATTTTCCGGTAAAAAGGGGGGAATTGATAGCTTACTCGGGCAATACCGGGTCCTCTGGTGGTCCTCATCTACATTTTGAAGTAAGAGACCAAGATGGGGTCCCTGTTAATTTGCAACTCTCAAATACTTATAAACTTAAAGATCAATTAAAACCAACTATCAGAGATGTTCAGTTTGTTGGATATTATAAAATTCAAGATGTAGGATATACTTTTGATATTAAAAATAATACTTCACAAAAAAAGTATATAACTAAAAAGGTTGTTAAGAAGAATTCAAAAGGAAAGAAATATACAGTAAATCAGAAAGTCCTTGTTGATGCTGGAGATAATATAATAAAGGTGCCATCAAATTTCTATGTTGCAATTGATGCTTATGATATGATGGAAGGGAGCATAGGCAAATTAGCTATATACAAATATGAAGTTTTCTTTGATGAAGAGTTAATATTTTCGTTTACAGCAGGTAATATCCCTTACAGGACGGGCAGATATATAGCTTCTTTATTAGATAACTCATTAAGATTATCTAAAGGGAGATACTATGTTAAGTCATTAGTTGAACCGGGTAATGAGCTTAAAGACAGAATTGTATCAAAAAATAATGGTATAATTGAGATAAAAGATGAGAATAAACATAAAGTTCTAATAAGGGTAAGAGATATTCGGGGAAGCAAAGTTGAGAAACATTTTGATGTTAAATTAGATAAAGGGTTATGTTCAGATAATAACTTAGCTACCGTATCGGGAGAGTATATGAATTGGGAAAAAGATAATGAATATATAAACCAAGAACTTAAATTATCAATTCCTCAAGGGGCTTTATATTCATCGATACACTTTAAGGCAGAAAAGGTATTGTCCGATAAATCAGATAATTCTACAAGTTTATGGCGAATAGGTGATAAGAATATCCCTTTACATAAATCGGCTATAATTACCTTAAAGGTAGATATTGAAGATGATAAACTCTTAGATAAATTAGTAATAGCCAAGCAAAATAAAAATAGTTTATCTTCTGTGGGGGGCACTATTAACAAGCTGACAAAAACTATAACATCTGAAATATCGTCGTTTGGAGATTATAAAATTGCAATAGATACTATTCCTCCTACAATTACATTTAATTTTTCTAATGGCTATAAATTAAAAGGTAACACTATTAGATTGACAATAAAAGACAATTTGAGTGGGATAAAGAGATTTAGAGCAGAAATTGATGGTCATTGGGTTGTGGCTGAGTATGATGCAAAGACATCTTCGTTAATAATACCACTGAATGATGCTAAAATTCAAAGGAATAAAAAACATCTTCTTAAAGTTACTTTAGAGGATAACCGAGAAAACAGAGTAGTTAAAGAGAGAAGATTTGAGTGGTAGTTTACTGATAATATTTTGGAAATAAGAAAAATATTTATATTTTTGCACTCCGAAAAACTGAGCAACCTCTTGCATAAGCCACAATGGCTTTATATAATGTTAAATAGATGATAAATGCAATGTTGCCACTAAAACATATTTTAAAATGGATTTAATTAAAATAGCACAGCAAGCATTTGCTGTAGAGAAGAAAGAGATTCCAGCATTTAAAGCTGGTGATACTGTCACTGTTACTTACAAAATCAAAGAGGGTGACAAAGAGAGACTTCAGAATTTTAGAGGAGTCGTAATTCAAAGAAAAGGTGAGGGTGCAACTCAAACATTCACAGTAAGAAAGATTTCAGGTGGTATAGGTGTTGAGAGAATATTTCCTTTATTCTCCCCTTTTATCGAGAAGATTGCAGTAGAGAAGGTTGGTAAAGTAAGAAGAGCAAGAATCTATTACTTGAGAAATCTTACAGGTAAAAAGGCACGTATTAAAGAGAAAGGTATTTCTAACTCATAATCATAAGATTTAATTTGAAATAATACCTTGGCTCCGTAGCTCAACTGAATAGAGCATCTGACTACGGATCAGAAGGTTGGGGGTTTGAATCCCTCCGGAGTCACAATTTAAAATCTAATATAGAGAAGAGATTATTTCTATATCTGCAGGTAACCAGTTAAGGTCTTTGAGCTCTTCTTTTGTAACCCATTTATAGTTTTGGTGTTCGATAAGGTGTATGCTATTGGAAATCAATGAGCAAAAATAGCAATGTAATATTAAGTAGAAGTCTTGATGCTTATACTCTATAGTCTTATAAAAACTATCTATAACTATTTCGGCGTTTAATTCCTCTTTTATTTCCCTTTTTAATGCCTCTTCTTTGGACTCGTTCTCCTCTATTTTTCCTCCTGGGAACTCCCACCATCCTTTAAAATTACCATACCCCCTTTGGGTTGCAAGAATTTTATTATCTTTCTTAATGATCGCCGCAACTACTTCTATCTGCTTCATTTATAGAGTCTCTTTTTTATAGTTTTTTCCCTGCGAGTTCACTTAATCTGCTTCTCTCTCCAATTAGAAGATTTACATGCTCAAATAGTTTCTCTCCAAATAACTTATCGCTGATATGGGTTAGACCATTAGACCATTTATCTAAGTATGGCTGGGCTATCTGGTGAACATCACCTGTGAAAACAATTTTTGTCCCTTCGCCGGCACGAGTTATAATTGTTTTAACTTCATGCGGGGTTAAATTTTGTGCTTCATCAATGATAAAGAAGACTTTAGATAATGAGCGACCTCTAATATATGCTAATGGGGTAACCTCTAATTTTTTACTCCTTATCATATCTTCTATCTTAATATTCTCTTTAGAAGAGATTCCAAAATTTTTCTTAATAACTGCGATGTTATCGTATAGAGGTTGCATAAATGGGGCAATCTTTTCTTGAATATCTCCTGGGATAAATCCAATTTCTTCATTTTTAAGAGGTATCACAGGTCTTGCCACAAGTATTTGGTCATAATTATCTGCTTGGCTAAGTGCCCCTGCTATAGCAAGTAAAGTTTTACCTGTACCAGCTGTACCTGTTAATGATACAAGTTCAATAGATGGATTCATTACTGCATCCATAGCAAAAACTTGTTCTTCGTTACGAGGAGATATACCATATAACGTTTTTGGTAGCACTCTTACAATAGATTGAGAATTAGCGTCATATCTTGCCAATATTACATTATCTCTTATTGGATCTCTATCTACTCCGGTTTGAATATCTATAGAATCTCCCTCGCTATTACCTGTATTTATATTAGGGAGGTGTTTTGTTAATATTCTATATAATTGATTATAAGACGGTCTGCTTTTTATTCCTAACTCTTTATACTCTACACTTTCTCCGTTTATCAATTTTGCTATAACTTTTGCTTGGGCATTCTGGATTAGTATAACTCTGTCATAATCTTGAGCAAATCGCTCCTCTTTTATATGGTCATTTAGATAGTCTTGAGTAAACATCCCAAGAGCTTTGGCTTTCATCCTAAGATTAACATCTTTTGTAACAAGGCAAACTATCCTATCGGGATATTGGTCTCTGTACCACATTGCTGTAGATAGTATTCTATGATCGGGTGCATCTGCTGAGAAACTACCTTCAAATTCCTTAGAGAATGGATGATTTATAGAGATTGTAATAGTTCCAAGCCCGGGTCCAAGGTTGTATTTGTTTTTGCCACTATTTATTGCTTTATCTGAAGCTTCATCGGCTTTCCTAACAAATTCTCGAGCATTATAATTTATTGTACCATCTCCTTTTTTAAATTTATCTAACTCTTCTAAAACCGCGAGTGGCACAACAATGTCATTTTCTTGAAATTTAAAAACACATTTCCAATCGTGAAGTATAACATTAGTGTCTAATACAAATATTTTTGGAAGTTTTGTTTGAGCTTTTATAACGCTCTCTAAACTAACCTTTTTTGCGCTCTTTTTTCCTCCTCTTTTTGTAGAGGAATTTCCGATAGTTGCTTTACTAATGTTTTTAGTTGTTTTCATTTTTATATTATTTTTTATTTTTAAGACACCATTTGTAACCATTGATAAACATCTCTATCCAAGGTGTAAATAAATCTTTTCTGTTTTTATTTGGATAATATGCCCAATTCCAAGCCCTTAAAGCTCTCTCGGGATGTGGCATTATAGCTAAGTGCCTACCATCTTTACTACATACCCCTGCTATCCTTGCAGGTGAGCCATTTGGATTTGCGGGGTATTCATCAAAAGCATATTTAAGTGCAATATCCATCCCCGCTATTTCATTTTTATTTTTTAGATTATTTGTCGGGAATGTAAACTTGCCCTCTCCATGAGCTACCCATATACCTAATTTGCAATTTTGTAAAGACTTAAATAGAATACTATTAGATTTTGGAATCTCCACACTTACAAATTCGCTCTCAAATTTATGACTATCATTATGTTTCATTTTTGGTGACAACTCTCTTTTATTTGGAGTTATTAATCCCAATTCAGCCATTAGCTGGCAACCATTGCAGACCCCTAAACTTAATGTATCTTTTCTTGAATAAAAGTCATTCAAGGCTTTATTTGCTTTTTCGTTATAGATGAAAGCACCTG
>CAMNNS010000009.1 GCA_946545765.1 uncultured Bacteroidales bacterium
CTTTTTATCAAAAGATACAACTATTTTTAAAAAAGAAATAGATATTTTATCGCGATTAGATGGTATAATATTACTTGCTCTATTTGTTCTCTTTATGCTCTACTCTTTTACCTTTGGTAGCAAAGGAAAGCAAGAGCAAAGTGAGAAAATACAGGAAAATAAGAGTTACTCTCTTCTGTTCTCATCAGTTATTATAATTGCTTCGTTATTGGCACTTATCTGGGGTGGAGATTTTATGGTTGATAATGCCACACTAATTGCCAAAAACTTAGGAATATCAGATATAGTTATAGCTTCTACTATAGTTGCGATAGGAACTTCTGCACCAGAACTTGCAACAACAATCATTGCAGCAACTAAACAAAATACGGGGATAGCTTTGGGAAATGTTGTTGGTTCTAACATAATTAACATATTTTTAATACTCGGAGGGAGTGCAGTTATAACACCTCTTAACTTATCCAATATTACACCTATTAACTATATAATACTGATTGTTTCAGCATTACTACTTTATGTCTTTGCAAAATTTATAGGAAAAGGGAACTTCTCAAGAATTGAGGGGATAATTTTACTTATTGTATATGCAATTTATATCTACACTCTCTTATTATAAAGATGATTTTATGCAGAAAGATAACTTTCTTCCCAGTGTAAGAATCTACAAATAACATCACACCAACTAAACAAGAAATTATTGCCAGTACAAAAAAATCTTTTTTCATATATAAAAAATAAGAATTAATAAATAAAAACAACTTGGCTAAACTAAAATGTTTTCTCGTAAAGTTGTTTGTCAATAGATAATTTTTCTATATTTGCAAACCAAATAGTAAAATATAATACTATATACTATGATACTTAATAAGCAAATCGGTGTATTTTTAAATTTAGTTCATAATCATTTTAAAAAATATATTACTGAAGTATTTGAAAGTAAGGGATATAACATCACTCCAGAACAATTCATAGTTTTAGACACATTATGGGATGAAGGGGTACTTTCTCAGCAACAAATTTCATCTATTATATTAAAAGATAAAAACTCTGTTGTAAAGCTTGTAGATAGATTAGAGGAGAGAGGGTTGGTAAAAAGGGTAAACAATGTAAATGATAGAAGAGAGAACTTAATAAAGGTTACTAACCTATCGATGAAGATAAAAGATGAAGTTACTACACTTGCACTCGACGCTGTTAATCAAATTATTAAAGATATCCCTACAAATAAGGTGGAAATATTCATAGAGGTTTTATCGCAAATGGGTGTAAATATGAACAAAAATCTTAACTTATTAGAGATTGCTAAAAAATATCCGAGAAATAAAAAGATTAAATCTAACGCTTAACATTGGTTAAGAATAAAATATATCAAAACGCTATCATGGGAAAATTATACGACAAACTTATACAAGATTATAGACTGAAAGAGGGTTTAAATGCTTGTATCAATTGTGGTACTTGTACTGCAATCTGCCCAGCTGCAGAGTTTTACAGATACGACCCAAGAAAAATTGTAACTCTTGTACAAACCCAAGACGACAAAGAGATTGAGAATTTGTTAAAGAGTGAAACTATCTGGTACTGTGGAGAATGTATGAGCTGTGTAACAAGGTGTCCAAGAAAAAATGCTGCAGGACTAATAATAATGGCACTCAGAAGTTTATCTATAGATACAGGATTATTTATGGAGAGTGAAAAAGGAAGGCAAATGTTTATTCTATGTAAAGACCTTAATCACAATGTTTTAAACTATGGTTATTGCGTTTATCCACGCGAATTTAAATATGAGGGACATTTTGAAGCGGGAAAAATCTGGAAATGGGAACATGAGCATTTAGATGATCTATTTGAAAGACTTGGGGCTAATTTAGATGGTGGAGGCACGGGGGCAATGAGAAAAATACCACAAGAAGATTTAGACCAGTTAAAAAAGATATACGACATAACAGGGGCAACAGAGAGATTAGAAAAGGTTAGAGCCGCTGGTCTTAAAAAAGCAAAAGAATTAGGTTTAACAGAAGAAGAATATATACAGAAACTTTATACAGAGTGTAAGGGGGCACATTTCAATCACTAATATGATTTACGAAGGCAAAAAAAGAATTTGGAGCGATTACCAAAAAGAGATTCCAGATGATCACTATTTTTATGTAAGAAGTTGTATTAGACAATCTTTCTTCCCCGCTTCAGAAGCTACTTTCTTAGACATCACAAGAAATAAGCTCAATAAAGATATTTTTGAAACAGAACACCATACAACATGTGGGGGGATTGCATACCATTCAGATACAATTCCACAAGAGACTGTTATGACTATTATTGCAAGACAATTTGCACTAATGAAAAAGTATGGTTACGAAAACTATGTATCATCTTGTATAACATCATTTGGATTATATTGTGAAACTTTAGAGACATGGAGAGAATTCCCTGAACTTGAAGCAAAAATTGCCGATAATCTAAAGAAAACATGCAATTTAGAGTTTGCAAAACCAAAATTTTTAGTACATGCGAGCGATCTTATTTACAAATATAGAGATCTGATAGCTTCACAAGCAAAATATAAACTTATAAATAAGTATAGCGGAAAACCTCTGAGAGTTATAGAACATATTGGTTGCCATTATTCTAAAATGTTCCCTTCAAAGGGTGTTGGTGGTGCAGAATACCCTTATGTGCTTGTGGGAATGATAGAAGCTTGGGGTGGTGAAATTGTTGATTATCCCGAGAGGAGGCATTGTTGTGGTTTTGGATTTAGACAATATCTAATTCAAAGTAATAGAAGTTACTCGTTGACAAATACTTACAAAAAGTTTGAAAGTATGAAGCCGTTTAAACCCGATATGATTATTACCAATTGTCCCGGCTGCCCATATTTTCTTGACAGATGGCAATATGTAATAGCTGAGACCCAAGGTAAGACCTACGGAGAAAATGGAAAAGGAGTTCCTGTATTCACATATGAAGAGGTTGCAGGTCTTGTAATGGGCTATAATCCATGGGATTTAGGGCTGCAGACACATCAGGTAGAAGTTGAACCATTATTAGATAAAATGGGGATACCATACGACCCAAAAGAGAAATATTTAGGTAAAAACGGAAAAGATTTAGGAAAACCAGAAATTGTAGAATGTTTTAATAACAGATAAAAGTATGAAGAAAAATGTACTGATTATAGGTGGAGGACCATCGGGATTAGAAGCTGCAACTATTCTAAAAAAATTTAACTATAATGTAATTTTAGTAGAAAGAAGTTCCATACTTGGTGGACATCTTGCCAAATGGGATAGATTGTTCCCCTACATGGAGCCTGCAAAAGAGACATTAGATGTATTATTGTCTAATATAGATGGGATTACTATTTTTAAAGATACAGAAGTAAACTCTATAAATTTATTAGATAAATCTTATAATGTAATTCTCTCTAATGGGATCACAATTTTAGCAGATGCACTCTTAATTACAACAGGTTTTGATCTATTCCAAGCTGAGAAAAAAGAGGAGTATGGGTACGGAATTTATGAAAAAGTGATTACAAGTGCAGAGCTTGAAGAATATTTTAAAACTCTAAATAATAACAAAATAGATAATCCAAAGAAAATTGGTTTTGTTCACTGCGTTGGTTCAAGAGATGAGAAAGCAGCAAACAGAGCTTGTTCAAAAGTATGCTGTGCTACAGCAGTTAAGCAAGCATGTGAGATTAAAGAGAAATATCCCGATGCAGATGTGTATTGTTTTTATATGGATTTAAGAATGTTTGGAAGAGGATATGAAGATTTATATTTAAAGGCTCAAAAAGATTATGCTATTAGATTTATACGTGGCAGGGTATCAGAGGTTTCTGAAGATATAAATAAATCCTTGGTCATAAAAGCAGAAGATACGTTATCAAGTAAACCTATAAGGGTAACATTAGATTTACTCGTCCTTATGTCGGGAATGAGACCTTCATCGGGAGGGGAAAAGATAAAAAAGATGTTAAATCTAATGACAGAAGA
Source organism: uncultured Bacteroidales bacterium (assembly GCA_946545765.1). GTDB lineage: Bacteria > Bacteroidota > Bacteroidia > Bacteroidales > UBA932 > Egerieousia. The sequence goes on from CAMNNS010000009.1 coordinate 3,999, forward strand.
TGATGGTTTCTTCTCTACAAAAGATTCTATTTATTCTCTACAACATAGCAAATTAGCAGGATTGTTCTATGCTGGTGCAGCTACTGGTCCTAAGACATTACCCGATTCTCTTCATGAGGCAAGAAGTGCAGCAATCCAAATTCATAACTACTTAAATAACTAAATAATATGATAGAATTTGGTTTTGGTATAAGCCCATCGTCAAGAATAAATTTAGATGATTTTGACAAAGAGAAATGGAATAAACTTGTTCAAATAGAACCAGAAATTTTACAATGTATCTCATGTGGTTCATGCTGTGCAAGTTGCAGTGGCGGAGTTTTCCAAAATGTAAGTTTAAGAAGTGCCATCTTAAATATACGAAACGGAAAAACCGATTCAGCCATGGAATTATTAAAAGGGTGTATGTTATGTGGCAAATGCACAATGGTATGCCCAAGAAATATTAACACAAGAAATCTTATTCTATCAATCTATAAAACATACTCAGAAAAATGAAGATACTAACTTCCAATATACTCCAAATCTCTCCATCTGAGGTAATTGACAGAATTCCCGATAGTTACAATAACTTTGTCATACCATTTGTTATAGGAATAACATTTATTATTCTCTATCTTTCTATAGGTTTGATAAGGATAATATACCATCTCGAAAAAGAAGAGAGAATAACTTTGTTAAAATCTCTTTTTAAACCTAAGATAATTATTAAAAATATAAAAGATATATTTAATGATTGTCTGATTCACACCAAGATATGGAAAAGAAAACCCCTACTCGGCTATATGCACTCTTCAATCGCCTTTGGTTGGTTTCTATTGATTGTTTTAGGGCATATAGAAGTAGCCTTATTTGTCCCAAAACATTTAAGTATATCAGAGGGCTCTCTATTTTATCCTATCTTTTATAGATTCTTTGTATGGGTTAATCCAGAACACGTTACATTAAGAGGATATTTTTTCTTCTTCTTAATGGACTTTGTCTTATTATATATTTTATCCGGAGTAGCACTTGCTATGTTTAAAAGAGTCAGGTCTTTAGCTCTTGGAATGAGACATACTACAAAACCCTCATTGGCAGATAGGTTTGCCCTGTATTCACTTTGGGCTATCTTTCCTCTAAGATTATTAGCAGAGAGTTTTACTGCAGATTTGAGTGGGGGGAGTTTTTTAACTATACCTATGAACTATATCTTTCATAATTTCTTTGGTAACTCTCTCAATTTCATGCCCACTTGGTGGCTCTACTCAACTTGTTTAGGGATATTCTTCTTAGCAATGCCATTTAGTAGATATATGCATATTTTAACCGAACCTTTACTTATTGTTTTTAGAAACGCAGGGTTAAAAGTAACTAAACCAAGAGTAGGATTTGCAGAGGCAGAAATATATGCATGTTCAAGCTGCGGTCTTTGTATAGATGCTTGCCCAATGAATGTAAAAAAGAAGAATTTAAAATTCTCATCTGTATATTTTATTAGATTTTTAAGACGCCATAACACAAAGAAAATTAACGCTATAGCAAACAAATGCTTATTATGTGGAAAATGTTTCGCACTCTGTCCTGTTGGGATAGATTCACCATCTATTAGGGTTGCTCAAAGAAAGACTAATCATAATAAATATGAGTACAACTACAACCAAATCAACTATTCATCTATTCCAAAGCAATCTAAAACACTATATTTTGCAGGTTGTATGACACAACTCACCCCTGTAATTCTCAATTCATTAGAAAACATTTTCAAACAAGCTGGAGAAGATTATACTATTTTAGATAAAGATGAGGTGATATGTTGTGGCAGACCGTTAATGCTATCGGGGAGAGAAGAGGCTGCTAAAGAATTAATAAATAAGAATAAAAAAATTATTCAAGAGAGTGGTTGCAATAAATTAATCCTCTCATGTCCTATATGTTACAAAATATTTAAAGAAGAGTATCATTTAAAAAACATAGAGGTTTTACACTATTCACAGTATATCAATTCTCTACTTGAAAATAATATTATACAAGTTAAAAAAGAGGATAAAAAAATTGTTTACCATGACCCATGCGACCTTGGCAGAGGGAGTGGAATATACGAAGAGCCAAGAAATGTATTAAAATCTATAGGAGAGCTCGTAAAAGCTGATAAAGAGAGAGAAGAAAATATTTGTTGTGGAGGCAGTTTGGGAAGTTTAACTCTTGAACAAAAAGATAGAAATATCATTACAGAAGGGGCAATAAGTTCTCTTATGGCTAACCATCCCGATACAATTGTAACAGCTTGTCCTTTGTGCTACAAGACAATAAGAAATAATTCCCCTATTGATGTTGAAGACTTATCAGAAATAATTAGTAGAAATATTATTAAAAAATAGAAGTTAAACTGAGCAAACATTTTAAATATGGATATTAAAGCAACAAAATATCACTTACAAAACTGCTTAACTAATAGAGAGTTTGAGGATTCAGGTTGGATGTTATCAGATCCACTTTCACCTAATCATTCTTTGGTTAGAACCATCTATGATAAAAAAAGAATAGAGCTAAAAGACTCCTCATACGGACTATACAAATTTGCAGATTGGCTTCCTATTAAAAGGGCTCTAAAGAACTCATCTTCACCTTTTACATATAAAAGCAAAAGATTAGCAGAAGAGTTACAGTTAAAAAATTTATACATCACTTTTTCGGGATATTGGCCCGAAAACGGTGTGTTTATGAATACATGCTCTTTCAAAGAAACAGAAGCATACTCTGTATGTGCAAGATTATCAGAAGATAATAAAAAAATATTAGTAGTAGCATCTGCAGGAAATACAGCAAGAGCTTTTGCTAAAGTGTGTTCAGATAATAACATACCTATCGCGATAGTTATACCCGAGGGTAATATAAATGCCATATGGTTTAAAGAGAAAATAAATGATTGTGTAAAAATCATTTGTACCCCTGAGGGGAGCGATTACTTTGATGCAATATCTCTTGCCTCTAAATTGACAACATCTGAAGATTTTTTAGATGAGGGGGGGGCAAAAAATGTAGCAAGAAGAGATGGTATGGGGACAACTGTATTGTCTGCAGCAACTACAATCGGCAGAATACCAGATGTTTACTTTCAGGCAGTAGGAAGTGGCACAGGAACAATAGCTGCATACGAGGCTAATCTAAGATTAATTGAAGATGGGAGATTTGGCAACAAACTTATGAAGTTGATACCTTCACAGAATATCCCTTTTACCCCAATGTACGATGCTTATATGAATGATAGCAGAGAATTGCCATATATGAGCGAAGATGAGGGGAGAGAAAAAGCTCATAAAATTATTGCCAAAGTACTTTCTAATAGAAAACCTCCATACTCAATTGCAGGGGGGCTATACGATGCATTAAAAGCAACGAATGGTTCTTTTGAAATTGCTACAAATGAAGAACTTGTTAAAGCATGTGAAAAATTTGAAAAGTTAGAAGGTATAGATATTTACTCTGCTGCAGGGGTTGCCCTTGTAAGTTTAGAAAAGGCTATAAAAAGTAATAAAGTAGATAAAGAGGAGATAATAATGCTCAATATTACAGGTGGTGGAGAAAAGAGGTTTAAGAGAGATAATAATTGTATAAATATAAAACCATCACTTATAATCTCTCCTCAAGAAGAGAGACAAGAGGTTATAAGAAAAGTAAAAGAATTATATTAGTTATTTGAGGGTAACGAAAAAAGAAAAGGATGACTATTAAAGCCATCCTTTTCTTTCTTAAATAATGACTAAATTAATTTTTGATTGCTTTATCAACAGCATCTTTTGTTGCTTCAACTGCTTTATTAGCAGCATCTTTAACAGCCTCTTTAGCGTTATCAACAACCTCGTTAGCAGCCTCTTTAACATTATTTACGACCTCAGTAGCTAATGAATCTGCTGCTGTAGTAGTATCCTCTACAACTGCATCTGCCTCATCAACTACAACCTCAACTGCTTCATCTTTTACCTCTTCAACATTTGAATTATTATTGCCACAAGCAACAACAGCAAAAGCAAGAATTGCTAAAATAAATAATTTCTTCATAACCTTAAATTTTTTAATTATTGATAATTGTTTTATTTTTTCCTTTTACAAATGTAATAGTAATGTAGCACGAAGAACTCTCCGAACTACTAAAAATACATTTTTGTAACAAAAATTTAACTATTCTATGAATAATACTAATTGCAAAGTATAATACCAAGCAAACTCTACCTACGGTTGGCTACTTGACATAATTAGCTTTTTAACTTTAGTAAGAAATGAAAATACTTTAAAAGAGAAAAGATGATAATAAATTAGAAATGCAATAATGTGCAGTTTCCACCTACGGACTTTTACCCATGAAAAAGGAACGGTTAAAAAATTGTGTATGTTTTTAAGGTAGCCCCACATTTCCTTTTTATCTGCTCTTTGTAAAAATGCACCAAAAAGAAAATCCCAAATAAAATATTGCTTAAAAAAAATCTCTTTGTCCACTTCGGGGAAAAATCGCTTTTGCAATTCATAGCACTCTATATCTGTGTGATGTAATAATCCTTTAAGTTTCATGTAGTTTACATATAATAATACCCTTTTATCTATTTTACTGCCAAATACATTGACAAGTTTTTCTATTCGCTCATTTAAGACAGATAATCTATACTCTTCCTCTTCCCATTCCAAAACATATTTGTCATCATCTCCTCCAAACACACCTGTAAAGAGATAGTTTGATGAATCTACAAATTCTATATTATTACAAACACTCAAATAGTCATAACAAAATAATGTATCCTCTGACATTCTTAATTTTTCGTCAAATCTAATGTCATTCCTTTGTATCAATTCCTTTTTAAACCTTTTAGCCCATACCACATAAATCTCTTTTAAATGTAAAATATCATTTATGTTATGAGCTATATTAGATCTACTAATTATCTGTTTAAGCGGGCAAGTACTCAGATTGTTTGCGATAAATCCTGTTATAACAAGATCAGAAGAAGAACTTGATATTTCGCTCAAAAAAATAGGTTTAATACTATCATCTGAATCAAGAAACACAATCCACTCTCCTTGTACTTTATCTAATCCAAGGTTTCTTGCAGAACTTACCCCTCCGTTCTCTTTGTGGACAACCCTAAAACGCTTATCTTTAACAACATACTCTTCACATATCTTCCCACTATTATCTGTGCTACCATCGTTCACAAGTATGCACTCCCAATCAGTAAAAGTTTGAGCAAGCACTGAGTCTAAACAAGTACTCAAATATTTTTCCGCATTATATACCGGAATAATTATAGAGATCATTGGGACATTCTTGTTCGATTAGTAAATATAACTTTATAGAAAAATACAATTAACAAAGACTAAAAGTAATCAAATCATATATACAGTGTCTTCTAAAAAGACAAATCGACCAAACAAAGGGCAACAATTGCCAATACTAAAGTAAATGTTAAAATTTTTTTTATGTTTCTTAATTTTTATATTAAACAAGATTCAAGATTAGTCAAGTTTATTTTTTCTTAATTCTTTTAACAAAATTAATGGTTTCTATAGTACCAAAATAATCCTAAAATCCCTCTCAGAAATTTTACTCCTAAAACAATACTTGTTTGACATTAAATATCAATTAGTTAAAAAAATTAATAATATTTAACTAATCTTGAACCTTAAACAATATTTATACTTTCCTAAGTATAGGTGCCTATTTTTTCTCAACCATTTTAGATAGTTTCTCGGTTAGCAGTGGAACTATTTTATGAACATCACCTACAATACCTACATCTGCAACACCAAATATTGGAGCAAACTTATCTTTATTTATCGCGATAATAAAATCACTCTCTTCCATACCTGCTAAATGCTGTATAGCACCAGAAATACCACATGCTAAATATAGGAATGGGCGTACTGTTTTACCTGTCTGTCCTACCTGAACCTCATGAGGCATAACTCCAGCATCAACCATAGCACGGGAAGAAGATACTTGAGCACCAATCACTTTGGCAAGTGAGTTTAATTTTTCAAATCCTTCTTTATTTCCTACTCCACGACCACCACTTACAAGTACTTTAGCCTCAGTAATATCTATTTTTCCTCTATTCTCTTTAACACTTTTAATAAGTTTAACTTTGAATTTAGAAGAATCAAATGTAGGTGCAAAATTCTCTATTTCACCTTTTCTACTATCATCTTTAACACCTTTCTGCATAACCCCAGGGCGAACAGTGGACATTTGAGGACGATGGTCTGTACACATAATTGTTGCCATTAGATTACCACCAAAAGCGGGACGAGTCATCATTAACTCTCTCTCTTCTGAAATATCTAAAGAAGTACAATCTGCAGTTAAACCAGTCTCTACAATAGATGCCAATCTTGGCCCCAAGTCTCTACCAATAGTTGTAGCCCCTAATAATACTATACTTGGTTTATATTTATCTATAGCTTGACTTATAGCTTGAGAGTATTGCTCTGTAAGATAATCTTTTAACTCTGGAGCATCCATTACTATAACTTTATCTGCCCCCCAAGCAATCAACTCTTTTGCACTCTCAGTATTTTTATAACCGGGATAAAAAGCAACAACTTTTTCCCCTAAAGAATCTGCTAAAACTCTTGCTTTTCCTAAAAGTTCAAGAGCAACAGACTGTATTTGTCCATCTCTTTGTTCTACAAATACATAAACATCTTTATAATCTGCTTTATTCATCTCTTTATCAATTAGGTGGTTAAATAATAAATTTCTCTTGTAGTTTAGATATTATCACATCTACAGCTTGCTCAGGATCAAGTTCATAAACTTGACCAGCCGCTTTTGTAGCCTTGGTAAAGGCTTTCTTAACCTTTGTAGGAGAGCCTTTTAGACCCAATTTATTAGGATCAATATCTAATTTACTTGCTGGCCAAATTTCAACCTCTTTATTAAAGGCTTCAACTATTAAACCTACATTCATATATCTTGCTTTATATCCCGATGCGAGAACAGTAAATAGAGCAGGTCCTTCTACTTCTAAAATTTCATATCCATCTTCTGTCTCTTTTTTAACTGTAAATTTATTTGCATCATTATATTGACAATCAACAACATAAGATACTTGTGGCAAACCAAGATGCTGAGCCATTTCAGGACCAACTTGTGCTGTATCTCCATCTATCGCCTGACGACCCGTAATAACTAAATCGTAATCTAAAACTTTTAAAGCACCTGCAAGAGCATTAGAAGTTGCTAAAGTATCAGCACCTGCAAAAGCTCTGTCTGTTAATAATATAGCCCTATCTGCACCCATCGCAAAAGCTTCTCTTAATACTAAATCTGCTTGAGGAGGACCCATGGTAATAACAGTTACATTTGCACCACATTTCTCTTTTAACTGTAAAGCTAACTCTAAGCCCCCCTTATCATCAGGATTCATAATAGAGGGAACACCCTCTCTAATAAGTGTATTTTTAACCGGATCTATCTTAACCACTGTAGTATCTGGAACTTGTTTAACACAAACTATAATATTCATATTGCCCCCTTTTTATTTCTTAAATAATTTACCAGCAATCACCATTCTTTGAACTTCAGAAGTACCCTCGTATATCTCTGTAATCTTAGCATCTCTCATCATTCTTTCTACAGGATACTCGCGAGTATAACCATAACCACCATGGAATTGTACCGCTTTGGTTGTCATCTCCATTGCTGTTTCTGCAGCAAATAATTTTGCCATTGCTGCATCGGTTGAGAAAGGTAGTCCTTGATCTTTTTTCCAAGCAGCTGCCCTTACTAAATATCTCGATGCTTCAATTTTTGTTTGCAAGTCTGCTAACTGGAATTGAGTATTTTGGAATTGAGCAAGTGAACGCCCAAATTGTTTTCTCTCTTTACAATACTTAACAGTTTCATCCATAGCACCTTGAGCTATACCTAAAGCTTGTGCAGCTATACCAATTCTACCTCCATCTAATGTTTTCATGGCTACAGCAAAACCACCACCAAGAGGACCTAACATATTTGTTTTTGGAACCCTACAGTTTTCAAAAATCAACTCACACGTAGCACTGCCTCTAATTCCCATCTTATGCTCCTTTTTCCCTATAGAAAATCCTTTAGTAGAAGCCTCTACTATAAATGTTGTAATACCTTTATTACCTTTTGATTTATCTGTCATTGCGGCAATAACATAAACATCTGCTTCACCTGCATTGGTAATAAAAATCTTTGTACCATTCAAGATATAATCATCGCCATCCTCAACAGCTGTAGTCTGTTGTGCCGAAGCATCAGTACCAGCATTTGGCTCAGTTAATCCAAAAGCCCCTATCCATTCACCTGAAGCGAGTTTAGGTAAATATTTCTGTTTTTGCTCCTCAGTACCATTATCCAAAATAGCATCTTCACATAATGAAGTATGGGCAGATACTATAACACCTGTGGTAGCACATACTCTCGATAACTCTTCTACAGCAATAGTGTACATAACATGGTCACCACCTGCTCCACCATATTCCTTTGGAGTAGGAATACCAAGAACTCCTAATTTTGCTAACTTTTTAACATTCTCTTTTGGGAATTCTTCTTTCTCATCAACTTCAGCAGCAATAGGTTTTACCTCTTTCTCGGCAAAATCTCTAATCATCTGCTGAAATAATTTTTGCGATTGGGTTAATTCAAAATCCATAATTTTAATCTCTATAATTTTATCTCTTTTAAATCTTTTGAAATAATTAGTTTTGCTTCGGTTGCTTCCTGTACTTGCTCTATAGTAAATTCAGGGTTAATTTCAGACAATACTATACCATCGGGAGTGATATTCATAACACCCATTTCTGTAATTATCATATTAACTTGTCCCGCAGCAGTTAAAGGCAAACGGCACTCTTTCAAAATTTTATGTGCCCCTTTGGCTGTGTGTTCCATTGTAAGAATAACCTTGTTAGCCCCAACTAATAAATCCATTGCTCCACCCATACCTGGAGCTTTTTTACCTGGTATAATCCAGTTCGCAAGATTACCTTTCTCATCAACTTCCAAAGCTCCTAAAAATGTAACATTTATATGCCCTCCTCTTACCATACCAAAACTTGTTGCAGAATCAAATGAGGCAGCACCTTGTTCGTAAGAGATATAGCCACCACCAGCATCAATCCAATGGGTATCTCTCTCTTTACCATTTAAAGCAGGATCTGGTGCCATACCTAAGCAACCATTTTCCGACTGAATTGTAACACTCACACCATCAGGTAAATAATTCGGAATAAGTGTAGGTAATCCAATTCCTAAATTCACTACGTCACCATCTTTAACCTCTAAAGCGGCACGCTTTGCAATAAACTCTCTAATTTGTTGTTTATCCATATTAGTGATTATTAAATTGTTATTTATATATAATTATTTATTATTTCTCTTAACAAACTCCTCAACGACAAAAGATGCTACATCATCTGCATAAGTATTCATACCAAATCCAGCATCATATCCTAACTCTTTAGCCAATTCATGACTAATACGAGGACCACCACAAACAACAATCATTTTATCTCTTAAACCCTCTGCATCCATTAGCTCAATAAGATTTGTAAGATTTTGTATATGAATGTCTTTCTGAGTAACAGTCTGGGAAACCAAAAGTGCATCAGCTTTTAATTCTATTGCTTTAGCCAAGAAATCTTCATTAGGGACCTGACTCCCAAGATTATGAGCCTCAATCATTCTATAACGCTCAAGCCCGTAATGACCGGCATAACCTTTCATATTCATAATAGCATCTATACCAACAGTATGAGCATCAGTTCCTGTACTTGCCCCTACCAAAACCAAAGGTCTCCCAATATTATCCTCAATAAATTTATCGGTGGCCTCCATAGACATAACCTTACTCTCAACCTTTGGAACATAAATATCTGCATAATTAACTGTATGGGTTAAACTTCCATAACAATTAAAAAAGGTAAAGCCAGGGGTTAGTTCTTCAGAAAAAACGACCAATGGATTTTCAAACCCCATCTTTTTAATTAGTTGTTTAGCAGCCTCTATGGCCTCTGCCCCTGCCGGAACAGGGAGTGTAAAACTTAATTGAACTTTACCATCGTTCATTGTATCGCCGTAGGGCTTAACTTTTTTAAGGTCAAGAGTCTTATCATAATTCTTGGCCTCCATAGAATATAAACCTTCACTCATATTTATTTCCTCCCTTTCATTAAATCTATAAATGGATTCATATAATTAGCACCTCTTTCTACAACCCCATCTAAACCTTTACCACCATTCTTTGGTCTTTTAACATCTCCAAATTTACCTTGTTCCAAAGTGTTAAATAATCCCTCTTGTGTCATCTCCTCTAATAACACAATAGCATTATCCAACACCTCTTTTGCTCTGTTTTTAATAATTCCACCCTCCTTAAACTCAACTTCTTCACCTATATCATGCATATTATTAAATATGTACCTCGCATTCTCTATAGATAAGAAACGATCACTCATAAATGGGGTATGAATCGCCTCAGTTGGCATACCAAGAAGCTGTATCCCCTGATGCGTCCAAATTCCAATCATATTAAAGAGAGCATCTTGTATATGACCTCTAAAAATATTTCCTGTCATAAACTTTGTAGGAGGCATATATTTTAACGGGGCTTTTGGGAATATCTCCCTTGTCATTTGAGCCTGAGCTAACTCGTATAAAAAACCATTTTTATGCATAGGGTCCATCTCAAAGGCATGACCTAAACCCATTTGTTCTTCAGGTAAGCCGGCAAATAACGCAAGTTGCTCGTTTATAAGATCTGAAGCAAGTACAGTATGAGCAGCCTCTATCGCATCTGCTGTTGTTAAATAATTATCTTCTCCTGTATTTATTATAACTCCAGCAAAACCATTTATAACTCTTGAAAAATATTGGTCTATAAGGGTCCTTTGCATGTTAATATCTCTGAATAAGATACCATATAACGCATCGTTGAGCATAACATCTAACCCCTCTAAAGCCCCCATTATAGCAATTTCAGGCATACATAGTCCAGAGCAATAGTTACATAGACGTATATAATGATGCAATTCTTCCCCTACTTGGTCTAACGCTTCTCTCATTATTCTAAAATTTTCTTGGGTAGCAAAAGTACCACCAAAACCCTCTGTTGTAGCACCATAAGGAACATAGTCTAATAAACTTTGTCCGGTTGTTCTAATTACCGCAATTATATCTGCCCCTTGTCTTGCCGCTGCTTGTGCTTGAACAACATCTTCATAAATATTTCCTGTAGCTACAATTACATAAATATATGGGCGTGCTCTATCTTCCCCATACTCAGCAACATATTTCTCTCTTTTCTGACGGTGACTTCTTATTCTATCTATGGTGCTATCAATAACAGGTCTAAGTATTTTTAACAATAATTCTTTATCTGTTGTGCTAACATCTTTTGTTATATCATAAGAACCTTCTGCTATTTTTTCTGCAATCTGTTGTGGTTGTAACCCCGTTTTAATCATTGCATTCGCTATATAGAACATTACACCTTGTCCTAATACACCTTTATCTTTTAGAAAGTCAACTACAACATTAGGTAGAGGGACGTTATTTGAATCTACCCCATCAATACCAAGAGCTCTACAAATAGTTCTCTCGGTTGCAACTGTAGTATATCTCTCCACAAACGACTGAACTTCAATGGCTATTTTCTCTGCCAAGCCTTTTGCATGTTCAACTTTTTTAAAATCTAAACCTAATTTACTCTGCATACTAAATTACGCTGTTGAAAATTTTTAATTATATATTTCTTCTATCTCTTTTTCTGCTGAATCTATCCAATTTTTATTCACACCAAGCATTTTAGCAATATTTAAAGCCTCACAAGGTACATCAGATTGCAAAGCTTCCTTTAATCTATAATCCATCACTCCATCTTTAAGCCCATTCACTCTTAATCTTTTAAAACCTTCTCTCACAACATTATAATGAGTTGTTATAAGAACAGAAGATTGTCTGTCAATCAACATTTTTATCAAAGCTGTAACCAAGGCTGTACCCTCAACTGGATTTGTTGTTCGTGCTGGCTCATCAATCAAAGCCAAAACTCTTTCTCCATTTTCAACCCTTTGTAACACTCTGTCAATAGCTTTAATCTCACCCGCAAAAGATGATAAACCTTGTTCAATATTTTGGTCATCGCCGATACAAATCTCAATATCATCTTTTATATCTATAATTGCCTCTTTAGCAGCTACACCAAAACCAAATTGGAAAAGTAATTGATTTAATGCCAACATTTTAAGAACAACAGTTTTACCACCCATATTAGCTCCTATAATTGCAATAGATTCTAATCCAAAACTTATATCAATAGGGGTAAAAATTTTATTCCCAACTCTGCTATCTGCATTACTCCTATTATACATGTCCACTATTTGTGGATGAAACATCCCTTTATACGATGTTGTATTATCATAAGAGATTTTAGGAAAAGAGAGCTGTAATTCTTTTATTTGCAATGCTTTTGCTAATATTATATCTAATTTTCCCAACTCTTCTATTGCTTTTTTAATATCGTTGTAATAATTTTTTAACTTTTTAGACAATTCACCTCTAATCTCAGCCTCTAAAAGTTTCTCTTTTTCTAATAATTCAAGTAATCTCTCAGAAGAAACCCCATCTAAATCATCAACAGAGGAATGTTTTTTTAACTCTTTTCTAACATTCTCCAAATCTTTTGAGTATGAATTATATATATAAAAAGACTCTATATTTAGCTTATCGGGATCAAGTATATCTACAACATTATCTAAATCGGGAATATTGACCACATCATACCCTATAACCTTAATCTCCTTTTTTAAAGAATTGCTTAGCATTGAGAGATATTTTATCTCAAACAAATCTATATCATCTAACACAACATCATTTATCAATCGTTGCATTGTCCCATCTATATCTCTAAAAGAAAGCAACTTATGCTTAACACTTGCTAAAGTAGAAGAAACCTCAGGCAATGGGTTATTATATAAAGTATTATATATTTTTTCTAAAGTCTTATAGTAATTTTCTAACTCTTTCTTGTTATTGGATATACCAGAATAGAGGATCATCTTACGAGCCACAGAACTCATAAGATTCAGAGAATCAAACATAAATCTGATTCCACAAGGTTTATTTAAATATTCCTTAAATAACATCTCTATCCTTAACTATATCATACACAGGTACATCTAAAACATTACGCATATTATCACACAATATTTCAGAGTCCAATTTAATTCCATTAGGAGAGGTAGGATTAACACAAACTGCAATTAACTTACTCTTTTGTAAAACCCTAATTTTCCCCCCTCTTTTTATAAAATTTCTATAAGCAATTTCACCAACAAAAATCTTTGTAAAATCTCTAACCACCAAGATTATATCTTTGATCTCTTGAGAGTCAGAAAGCATATTTATAAATCTTTCTGTAAGTGCACCAGCTATATATATAACTCTACTTTTCTTAACAATATTATCTTTTATTTTATCTACATTTAAAGAAGATTCAACCTTAAAATCTATTTTCTCTCCCGATTCATCTATCCCCCACAACCCTTTTTCCTCATTTATAAACTTCTCTATAATAATACTATCTGCTAAAGGTATTTCTACCAATTCTACTATATATTTTGTCCCACGAACAAGGGTTTTTATATCTGCCGAATATGCTGCCCCTGTAGTAAGGATTAAACTTTCACTTATAATTGGTGATGCACTTGATAATCTCGACAATGCACCATCTACAATAGAAAGATCTACATCTAATCTACTAATTCCTTGTAACCAGCGTCTTAACGAAGAGGTTGAAGATGGTCCACTTAACAAAACTTTTCCCCCTCTTAAAACCTTTGCTGTTATAATCCTACCGAGAGAACTCCTCTCAGATGTTATCTCAACCAATTCACTTAACAACTCCTTTTTATGATAAAAAGATTCTGAAGTTGAAAAATAGTTCCCCGCTTTTAAAAATATCTCGGGTTTTATCGTTGATGTAACTTGGTCTGTACTCTCCCCATCTATCCCGATAGAAGTTACCGCCACTTTAAAATTATCTGACGGTAACCTATCAAGGATATAATTTAAACACACTGTCTTACCTGTATTTTTTTGAAGCCCAACAATTGAGAGACTTTTATACTGTTTTATATCAGAAAGGAAAGACATTGTGAGATAATATTATCTTTTTTTAGCCTTCTTTGATTTAGAGGCACTTTTATACTTTCCTGCCCTCTCTTCTCTTGCAAGATGAGCTGGCTTAATAGTCATATTATCACCCTCTAAAAGACTTACAACACCCTCGTTTTTCTTATTCTTCTTACAATACTCACAATTACATTCATTCTTGTAATCCATAGGTTCTGAGTATGTAGTTATTACACCCTCGTAATTTCTCAAAACAACCTTTCCAGGAGATTGCGAAATTACATAGTTAGGCATTACAGGTGTTTTTCCACCACCACCAGGGGCATCAACAACAAATGTCGGTACTGCATAGCCACTTGTATGACCCCTTAAACCCTCAATAATCTCAATTCCTTTAGAAACAGGTGTTCTAAAATGTTCAAGTCCCATAGAGAGGTCACATTGATAAATATAATAAGGTCTAACCCTCATCTTTACAAGAAGATGAACAAGTTTCTTCATTATATTTACACAATCGTTAATTCCCCTTAATAGTACAGATTGATTCCCTAAAGGTACGCCAGCATTTGCAAGTCTTTCACAAGCTGCAATAGACTCTTTTGTAACCTCTTGAGGATGGTTAAAATGGGTGTTTAACCAAATAGGGTGATATTTATTTAATATTTTGCAAAGTTCAGGTGTTATTCTTTGAGGACAGACTACAGGAGTTCTTGTGCCAATTCTAATAATCTCGACATGTTTAATAGAGCGTAATTTCTTAATTATATACTCAAGACGCTCATCACTAACCATAAGGGCATCACCACCCGATAAAAGGACATCTCTAACTTGTGGAGTTCTCTTAATATACTCTATTGCCCTCTCAACATTGTCCATAGATGTTGCAGCATCTTTATGACCTGCAAATCTTCTACGGGTACAATGTCTGCAATACATAGAACACATATCGGTGATTAAGAGAAGGACCCTATCGGGATAACGATGAGTTAATCCTGGCACAGGAGAATCTGTATCTTCATGTAGCGGATCTAATAAATCTGCAGCCGTTTGATGAGTCTCCTTTATAGTTGGAATACATTGCTTTCTAACAGGATCATCGGGATTATTAGGATCTACCAAAGAGAGATAATATGGGGTAATTGCCATCCTTATAGTCTTTAGAGATTTACGAATACCCTCCTGCTCCTCTTTTGAAAGCTTAATATATTTTTTTAACTGTTCTAATGTCTCTATCCTATTCTTAACCTGCCATTTCCAATCATTCCACTGTGCATCAGTTACATTAGGAAAGAGTTCTTTTCTTCTTGAGATTGACATAACTTTTTGCTAAATTAAATTATGCATATAACTCTGTAAATACTTTTCTAAGAGCCTCACATTCTCTTAACTCTTGAAGTGTTATCTCAGCATGACCTTTGGTATAACCATTTCCAATAATCATATTAACATCTTTACCAACACCTTCAGCACCAAGAGCTGCTTTTGTAAAACTTGTTGCCATAGAGAAGAAATATACTAAACCATCATCTTTGGTAGCTAATATACTTGTCATTTCTGTATCTGGAATATTAACATTGTTGATAGTAACATCACATAGCTTACCATTTGTAATCTTCTCAATCTCTTCTAATACAGGTACAGGACTCTTAGCATCAGCAACAAAAGTAACATCGCAGAAGCCAAGTTCTTTAATTCTCTTTTCACTCTTTGGAGAACCGCATAAACCTATAACTTTTCCAGTTACACCAGCTCTCTTTTTAGCCTCATAACAACATAACATTCCGCTCTTTCCACCAGCTCCGATAATTAAAACTGTATCACCAGGTTTAACAAGTTTAGCAGTTTGAGCAGGAGCACCTGCAACATCTAATGCAGAAAGGGCTAATTTCTCTGGTAGGTCAGAAGGTATTTTTGCATAAATACCACTCTCAAATAAAATAGCTTTACCATCTATATCTACTTGATCTACTTCTGCTCTAATCTCCTTGATTTTATCTATTCTAAGAGGAGTTAATGAAAGTGATACAAGTGTAGCAATCTTATCGCCAACTTTAAGGTCTGTCTTACCTACAAGGGCATCACCAATCTTTTCAACTGTTCCTAACAACATACCGCCAGAACCTGTCCAAGGGTTACGATGCTTACCTTGTTTTGCAACTATATCTAACATTATCTCAGCTATTTTTGTCTTATCACCACCCGCTCTTTGAGATATATCTGTAAAAGAAGCAGAATCTATATTTAATGTTTGAACATCTATAAGAATTTCATTGTCATAGATTTCATCCATATTATTATCTATCTTGTTCGCAGGCTGTGGAAGAACACCTTTTGGCTCAATTACTCTGTGAGTACCGTATCTATTTCCTTTTTTCATAATTATTAACTTTTATTTAAACGTTTATTTTTATTATCTCGA
>CAMNNS010000010.1 GCA_946545765.1 uncultured Bacteroidales bacterium
TAGTTAGGTTTGCGAGTTTTGCACTAAATGTTGTTTTCCCCGACCCCTGTAACCCAGCCACTAATACAACTCCGGGCTCCCCTTTTATGTTTATATCTGAGGCTTGGCTGCCCATTAGATGAGTTAGTTCATCATGAACTATCTTTATCATCATTTGCCCTGGCTTAACAGACTTTATAACATTTTGTCCTATAGCCTTTTGTTTTACCTCATCACAAAAAGATTTTGCAACTTTATAACTTACATCGGCATCTAATAAAGCTCTACGAATATCTTTAAGCGTTTCAGAAATATTTACTTCTGTTATCCTACCTTCTCCTTTAAGTAATTTAAAGGACCTATCTAACCTATCAATTAAATTTTCAAACATACTTTAAATCTCTTGTTTACAAGCAAATACAAAATTCCATTATCTCCTATAAAAAAAACTAACTTATAATAATTAAGGTTCAAGATTAGTTATTTTAGTTCTTGTAGCAAAATTAAATATAAATTTTGATTTCTAAAATTATATCTGAGAACGCACTCTTTGATTGGTAAATCGGATAATTTCTAAATTTTATGATAAACACGAATGTTATTCTACTAAAAATCATCAGAGTAATAGGCTTTTGCCAAATCTCTCAAATTATATCTCATTCCCATAACTTGTCCGTATGCTCCAGCAGAATGAATAGCTATCAAATCGCCTCTATTTGTATGAGCAAGAGATGCTTCTTTACAAAAAACATCGCTACTTTCACATACAGGACCAACAATATCATATTTTTCAGTTTTCCCTTTTGATACTAAATTTTCTATATCGTGATGAGCTTGATACAAAGCAGGTCGGATTAAATTATTCATCCCTGCATCTAATATTACAAAATTTTTATTTTTCCCATTTTTAACATATAACACCTTACTAATCAAATGACCACATTGTCCTACTAATGCTCTTCCGGGTTCAAAATGAATCTTCTGACCTGGTCTAACTATCAGATTCTTTTTAATGATGGCAAAATACTCTTTGAAATTTGGAATAGGATTCTCTTGGGGATTTTGGTAATCAATACCCAATCCACCACCAAGATTCAAATTCTTTATCTCTATACCTCTCTCTATAAACCAACACTGTAACTGCTCTACAGATTTGCACAATAAAGAGAATACATTCATATCTGTTATTTGAGAACCTATATGAAAATGCAACCCAATAAGTTTAATATTATCAAGTGGTTCTATCAAATTTACTACATCAGAAAATTCCCAAGGAGATATTCCAAACTTATCCTCCTCTCTCCCAGTTGATATATATTTATGAGTATGAGCATCTATATTTGGATTAACCCTCAGCGATATATTTGCTACTACACCAAAAGAGGAGGCAATATCATTTATTATCTTAATTTCGGGAATACTCTCACAATTAAAACAAAAGATTTTAGATTTCAAGGCTATTTTTATCTCCCGATCAGATTTACCTACACCAGCATAAACAATTTTATTGCTGTCAAACCCATTCTTTAAAGCAACTTTTATCTCATTTCCACTCACACAATCAGCACCAAGCCCAGATTTTTGAATAATTTGAAGAATTTTAGGCTCAGCATTGGCTTTTATAGCATAGTGAGCATTATATTTATACTTGGCTATCAATGAGGTATATAGAGAAAGGGTATCTTTGAGAAGTCCAATATCATAATAATAAAATGGTGTTGGAATCTCAGCAAATCTCTTTATGGCCACTTTTGAAATCATTTTGCAAAGATAACTTTTTAACCGTTTATTTAAACAGTTCCGCCCCAAAAAAAATAGGGGCTGCCAAAGCACTTTTGGACAGCCCCATACTATACAACAACGCTATACGGTATTGCTTCTGCTTAGTTGTTATCTTTTTTAAGGTCTTCTATCTGACTAAGTAGCTCATCTATATTATTAAGCAAACGGCGATATTTTATAAGTTCTAATACAACCCCTATTACTGCTCCTACTGCCACAAAAACCAACATAGAAATAAAATCACTATTTCCCGAGAGTTCATAAATATACCACCCTATCCAGAACATCAGAACAACCATACTTATACGAAACCAATTTATCATATCTTTTCTGAATTTGCTCACGCCCACTGCTGCAGAAATCATATTCGTATTCATAGACGGCAATTGGCGATAAATAAACAAACCACAAACAAACTCGGTTGCAAACATTCCTTCTGTAATTATCATAAAAATTGTGGAGAATTCAACATCCGTAATTTTAAAATAGAAGAACCACAGTAGCATTGCAAAAATACAACTAAACATTAGAGTATATTTTCGTTTTTTGAGGCTATTAAGGCTTTTGCGATAGGCTCTACGCAATAGTTTATCATTAACTATAGTCTGAGATTCCAATTTTTCTTTAAGAGTGTGCAACTGCTGCTGCATTTCTTCAATAGTATAATTTCTATTTTCCATAATTAATTACTGCATCTTTTTTAGTTGTTCTTTAATTCTAACAAGACGAACTGAAACATTTGAGGTTGAAATTCCTACAATTTGACCTATATCCTCATAACTAAGATTTTCCAGCCACAGCAAAACAATAGCTCTATCAAAAGGGCTAAGTTTTGAAATCCTTTTTCTGAGTGTTTGAGCTTGGTTAGAAACCTCGTCATTATCTTCAAATAGATTGATACTCAAATTTAAGGGTTCTCTTTTAGGCAAGCGTTTCTTTTTACGGTCAAAAGAAATACAGGTATTGAAGCTAACTCGCCATATCCAAGTACTTATGCTACTCTCACCTCGGAAAGTTCCGGAACCTCTCCATAGGTTAATCAGTATCTCCTGGAACAGGTCTGCCACATCATCATTGTCTTGAGAGAACATATAGCAAACAGTGTATATTGTTGCCCTATGCTCTCTTACAATTTTTTCAAACTCTTTTTCTGTCATAGTTTTTCTTGTTTGCATAATTAGACGCACAGATTTCCTCAAAACTACAAAAATATATCAAAAAATATTATTCAGTTAATTGCATCCGATATAAGATACTTATTTAGATAAGATTAGCAATTATTCTCAATAGAATATTTTCTACACATAATAATATTTAATAGTGCTATCTCAAAATAAAGCTGAATGGGAGATAACTTCAAAAAGTTTCTCTTTTTTATTATATTTGTTAAAATTTTGTAATCAAAGCTTATAAATTAAAGGCTTTATTTAATAGATTATTAACATTCAAATATTTATACATTATGACTAAAGGTCCTATAACACAGTTTATCTACCATCACTATCGTCATTTTAATTCTGCAGCTTTAGTAGATGCAACTAAAGCCTACGAACAACTATTAGCAGAAGGGGGTAAAATGATGCTTGCTATGGCTGGGGCAATGAGTACAGCTGAACTTGGACTTTCGCTTGCAGAGATGATACGCCAAGATAAATTTGCAATTATATGTTGTTCAGCAAATAATTTAGAAGAAGATATAATGAATCTTGTTGCCCATTCTCATTACAAAAGGATCCCTAATTATAGAGATTTAACCCCAGAAATGGAACAAGAACTTCTTGATAATCACTTAAATAGAGTAACCGACACTTGTATCCCAGAAGAAGAAGCTTTCCGTAGATTAGAAAAACATTTAGTTGATACATGGAAAGATGCCGCAAATAAAGGAGAGAGATATTTCCCTTATGAATTTATGTATAGGGTACTTAGAAGTGGAGTCTTAGAACAATATTATGAGATAGATCCTAAAGATAGTTGGGTATTGGCTGCTTGCGAAAAAAATATACCTATCATAGTCCCTGCTTGGGAAGACTCTACAACCGGTAATATCTTTACAGCTCACTGCATTAAAGGGGAGTTTGACCCACATTTAGTTAAGGGGGGTATAGAGACTATGATGCACCTCGTAGATTGGTATAAGGCAAATAACCGTCCAGGAATTGACAGAGGTACAGGTTTCTTCCAGATTGGCGGTGGTACAGCTGGAGATTTTCCAATTTGTTGTGTGCCTATGATGGAGCAAGACCTTGAGTGGAAGGGTACTATGTTATGGCAATACTTCTGCCAAATATCAGATTCAACAACATCTTATGGTTCATATTCTGGTGCAGTACCTAATGAAAAAATTACATGGGGAAAGTTATCTCCAGAATGTCCAAAATTTGTTATAGAATCTGACGCAACAATAGTAGCACCACTAATATTTGCACATATTTTAGGTTGGTAATCTATTTATGCATAGGCTTTTGTAAATCATCAAAAGTCTTAACAGGATTAAAAGTGGTAATTGGAACCTCAACAAATTGCGTATTCCATTTTGCCATTGAACCGTTCCAAAGCCCAGGTAACTCTTGGGCTTTGATTTTTTTACCATTATAATCCTTAGTTGTAATTATACCTTGAGTATAATCGGCATAGTTCTTTAAATTGTAACTTTTACCAAGAGTATCTAACTTTGAACACACTATATCTACAGGATTAAAATGTGTAGAATCTTTTAAAGCATTAAATGATTGTAAATTAGTTTTATCTATTTGAGCGCCCTCAACGATTTGTAGAGAGGTTGTTCCATCATTTTCTCTACATACAAACGGACCTCCTCCAACATCACCTTCGTTTTTAACCATACCGCACACTCTGATAGGTCTATTCAATTTTTGTAAAACAATAGATGATATTTGAGCCAAAAGATGATCATCATTAAGTCTCTTAATACTGTCTGTATCGGGAATTTGTAAAGAGAATTCATCGCTCAAAAAATCAATTGCAATTTTTAATCTCTTAATAAACTCCTCTTTATTAACTATACCTGATTTATCAGATATACATTCTAAAAGAGAAAGCAATATCGAATGAGAACTATTTGTTAAAAAAATTGCTCTGCCTAAAAGAATTTTTTTCCAATAAATTGTATCTTCTAAATAATTCTCTTTTACAACATTATCTATGTTTTTAATAAGAACATAAGCACTCTCAATTTTGTTCAAATTTTCAAGAAGAGCCCCATGCCCTCCAGGTCTTTTAAGAATTTTTCCATCGGGAAGAAGAACCGGATTATTATCAAAATCTACAGCTAAAATATCTGTAGAAGGTTCTTGTACAGAATAAGATATATTATAATTACAATGATATTTAGAGGTATAATTAGGTAAAATATCATCGATAAAATTCATTATCTTTTCTGCATGTTCTTGAGAGATCGTGAAATGAATATTTACATTGTTATCCTTATCGCGACAATAACTCGCCCCCTCAACAAGATGCTCTTCTATTGCAGTTCTTTTGTAAGAACCATAGTCGTGAAAAACAACAAGTGCCTTAGGTGTAGAGGTATCACCTTTCATCATTCTTGTAGCAGCACCGCTGGCAGGGACAAATTTAGAGAGTGTACCACTATACCCATTAGATAAAGATAGTGCCAGCTCTTGTTCTTTATCAGTTAAAAGTTTTATTGCCCCATTCTCTACAGTTGCGGCACTAATTATATCGGCTGAAACAAAGCCTTTTACAAAATTATCAATCTCTATTTTTTCTTTATCTGTCAGTTGCATAACATAAAAGCTTTATCTGTTTTACTTTAAAATAAACTCTCTTCTAAGTTTATAATTTGCTCTAATCTGTTCAAATTTATCGGGATAAGTCCTTAACGCCTCATCTAACTCATTTATAGGAAATAAGGTTAACAATTGTTTGGATATTTCCTTATCTAAATTAAGTATATTAGGTGTCAAGTTTTCATCAGTAATTTTATAGCAACACAACTCATCAATTTTTAGTTCTTTGGCAATAGCCCTTATAACCATCTGAGTACCATTCACTTTTCCCTCAATAGAATATCCCGCAATATGGGGAGTTGCAACTATTGCTCTATTTAACAACTCTTTACTAATCGCAGGTTCATTTAACCAAACATCTAAAATGAAAGCACTTACATTTTTAGCTTCTAATAAATCTCTTTCATTTACCACCTCTCCTCGCGATGTGTTTATAAAAACCGCCCCATTTTTTACATTACTAAAAAACTCTCTGTTAGCAAAATTTTTAGTTGTATTATCTAATGGTACATGTGTTGTTATTATATCGGATTTATTCAATAATTCTTTTAAACCGACAACATTTAATCCTTCATTTAAAAGTTCTCTCTCTTTAGGGGGGTCGTTTATCAAAACTTTAAACCCGAGCATTTGGGCAATTTTGACAACTTTGCTACCAACATTTCCGCAACCTATTACCCCTAAAACTAATTTATTATCAGCTATTTCTTTTGAGTTTTCGGGCAACATTCTTAACAAATCAGATTTATTCTCCTTTTTGGCAAAATACAATGATGTAAATAGATATTGTGCTACTCCTCCACTATTACAACCCGGTGCCGAGAAAACTTTTATATTATTATTTCTACAATATTCTAAATCAATATGGTCTATCCCGATAGTTGCAGTTGCAATTATATCAACATTTGAATTCTTCAATAACTCTTCTCGACAAATAGTTCTCGTTCTTATAATCAAACAAACTTTATAATCACCTTCTTTACTACAGCAATCTTTTAATTCAGATAATACACCACAAAACTCAGTTGGCTCTACATACCTAATAGATAGAGAGTTCTTCCCAAAATAATCGGTAAATTGTTCAAAAACACCCTTTATATAAGGAATCTTAGAATCTATTAAGATATAACGCTTCATAGAACGAAAAATAGAAGTTGTATTTACTACTTGACAAATATATTTTTAATCTGAATTTTTGATGTCGGAAGTTCTTTTTTTATCTGAAAGTTTATCTGATTGACTATTTGCAATCTATTCTCGATAAGATGTCTTTTGGCTACCGAAGAATCTAAATAGCAATACAAAATGTTATCCTTTAAAGACTTTGAGAGTGTTTTAGACGCTATTAGTTCCCCTACGACTTTGTTGTAAATAGAGTATATTGCTCCTAATTCTAACCCTTTAGACAGATTCCTTCTCTTAATAATATCCTTTATAATATCCCCAATTATTATAGGTCTGTTTCTTTTCATTCGATAACCCCCTCCTTAACATTAAAATCTTTACACTCCCCACCAACCTTATCTATTAAGGTATTCATTCTTACCTTGTTGCTATCTGTAATAAATATTTGTCCAAAATTATCACCACTAACCATTGAGAGTAGAAATTCTACCCTATTCATATCTAACTTATCAAAAATATCATCTAATAAAAGAATAGGAGCAATACCACCATTTAGCCGTTTAATAATATTATACTGGGCTAATTTTAAAGAGATTAAAAAACACTTTTGCTGCCCTTGACTTGCACATCTTTTTATTGGGGTAAAAATATTATCTATATCAGACTGCTCAAACAAAAAATCGTCTTTATGAACTCCTAATGTTGTAAATCTTAGTTCTTTATCGCGATGAAAACTCTTTTTTAAAAGGGATAACAAATCTCCTTTATCTAAATCAGAGATATACTTTATATTAACCTTCTCTCTACCTCCACTTATATTGTTATAATATTCACTGACACTCTCATTTAATAATTTTACCATTTCCGCCCTTTTGCAATAAATGAATTTAGCGCATTCTGAGAGCTTTAGATTAAGTACTTCTAAAAAATCCTCAGAAATATTCTCCTCTTTGAGATATTTATTCCTTTGGATCAAAAGTTTATTGTAATTCTGTACATTTAGCAGATATTCATTATCTATCTGAGAGATTAACTGATTTATAAATCTTCTTCTCTCCTCAGCACCAGATACTACAAGAGATATATCTGCAGGGGAGACCATAACTATAGGGAACTTCCCTATATGCTCAGAGAACTTTTTATAAACTTTATCATTTTTTTTAAGAATTTTTGTATTTATATTCTCCTTAGCACTCTCATTTTTAGAATGTTTAGTAAAAGATAAGGCTATTTTGTTAATTGTATTATCTGACATTTCGTAGTTCCCATGCAATACTGTGAATTGTTCATTATGTTTAATAGAGAACATATCGGGATAATGAAAAAAACTCTTTGTCATAGACAAATAGTAAACCGCATCTAAAAG
Source organism: uncultured Bacteroidales bacterium (assembly GCA_946545765.1). Taxonomy (GTDB): domain Bacteria; phylum Bacteroidota; class Bacteroidia; order Bacteroidales; family UBA932; genus Egerieousia. The sequence goes on from CAMNNS010000010.1 coordinate 8,026, forward strand.
ATTTGTCTTGCCTTCTCCGTTATTTCCGGTAATGCAATTTATTTTAGGAGAGAATATCAACTCAGCATGGGCGATATTCTTAAAATTATTTATTACTAAATGCTTTAAAAACATGGTGCAAAAATAGAAAAAATATCTCCCTAATACTTTGATTTCTGACAAAAATTTATAATTTTGCGACCTCTTTGAAGAAATAAATTAAAATAAAAAATATGGCTAATAAAAAGAATCAAATGGTAGAGCCTGAAGTTAATATTGGAGAGGCACTATCAAAAGTGGAGTTATTTTTTAATAATAACAAGAAGAAAATAGCATACATATTGGGAATAATTGTAGCTATTATACTATTGTTTGTTTGCTATAGAGAGTTTATAGCAAAACCTAAGCATAAAGAGGCACAAAATCAAATGATTGTACCTGAAAGATATTTTAGGTTAGATTCATTTGCCCTTGCCCTTAAAGGTGATGGCAATTTCCTTGGTTTTGAGGATATTATTAAAGATTTTGGCAGTAAAGCAGATCAGGCTGTATATTTTTATGCTGGCGTATGTGAATTCCAATTAGGGAACTATGACCAAGCGATAAAATATTTTAATAAATACTCTACTACAGACTCTAATCTTAAAGCTCGTGCAAAAGCTTGTATTGGAGATTCTTATGTAAATAAAGAAGAAATTTCAACTGCCGTAGGATACTTTGAAGAGGCTGCAAAAATATCTGATAATATTTTCTCTGCCGATTATCTAAAAAAGGCAGCGGATTGTTATGTTGAACTTAAACAATACGAAAAAGCTCTAAAAGCTTATCAAACAATAAAAGATACATATAGAGAATCACCTGTTGCGATGGATATAGATAAATATATATCAAGAACAGAGAGTCTTATGAAATCTAAATAATTGCTGTAAAGTTATGGGAAGAGCTTTTGAGTTTAGAAAAGAGAGAAAGTTTAAAAGGTGGGGCAATATGGCCCGAGTATTCACCAGATTAGGAAAAGAGATTACTATTGCTGCTAAAAATGGTGGTCCCGATCCCGATTATAACCCTACCCTTCGCACTCTAATCCAAACGGCAAAAAATGAAAACATGCCTAAGGATAATATAGATAGAGCTATTAAAAGAGCTTCTGAAAAAGATCAAAGTGATTACCAACAAATTGTATATGAGGGTTATGGTCCTGGAGGAATCGCCTATCTTATAGAGACTGCTACAGACAATCACACAAGGACTGTAGCCAATGTAAGAAGCTACTTTAATAAATACAATGGTACATTAGGGACAAGTGGCAGTGTGGATTTTATGTTTGATCATAAATCTGTATTCAAAATTAAATCAGATTCACCTATTGACATAGAAGAATTAGAATTAGAACTTATAGATTACGGTGCAGATGAAGTTTTTAAAGATGAGGAAGATAACGTAATGATATATGGGGCTTATACTTCTTTTGGAGATATTCAAAAATTTATAGAAGAGAAGAAATATACAATTCTTAGTGGTGGATTTGAGAGGATTCCAACAGTTGATTTAAAGAAACTACCAGAAGACCAAAGAATTGAGAATGAAAAGCTAATTGATAAGTTGGAGAATGATGATGATGTTCAAAATGTATATCATACTTTAGACCTAAGCGAATAATAATTATTAAATATTAAAATATTAACTATATGGAACTAACACATATCGAACATTTAGGAATTGCTGTTAAATCTTTAGAAGAGTCTATTCCTTACTATGAAAACATTCTCGGTCTTAAATGCTACTCTATAGAAGAGGTTAAAGATCAAAAAGTTAAAACTGCTTTCTTTAAAATAGGTCAAACTAAAATTGAACTATTAGAGAGTACAGATCCTGAGGGAACAATAGCTAAATTTATTGAGAAAAGAGGCGAGGGAGTACACCATGTTGCTTTTGCAACCAATTCTGTTACAGATTGTTTAACAGAACTTAGCGATAAAGGTGTACAACTAATAGATAAAGCTCCTCGTAAAGGAGCAGAAGGTTTAAACATTGCTTTCCTTCATCCAAAATCAACTCACGGAGTTTTAACTGAAGTCTGCGAGGATCCAAATAAAAAATAACATAAATACATTATTATACTATGAGTAATCAACTCGAACAAGTGAAAGCCCTTCTAAATTTAAGAGAAAAAGCACGTTTAGGAGGCGGGCAAGATAAAATTGATTCACAACACAGCAAAGGTAAGTACACTGCAAGAGAAAGAATTGCAATGCTTTTAGACGAAGGTAGTTTCGAAGAGTTTGATATGTTTATCACTCACAGATGCACTAACTTTGGTATGGAAAAGAAAACTATATTAGGTGATGGAGTTGTAACTGGCTATGGTACAGTTAGTGGTAGATTAGTATATGTTTTTGCTCAAGATTTTACAGTTTTTGGTGGTTCATTAAGTGAAACTTTTGCACAAAAAATTTGCAAAGTAATGGATATAGCCATGAAAGTTGGAGCACCTGTTATTGGTATAAACGACTCAGGTGGAGCTCGTATTCAAGAGGGTGTCAATGCGCTTGCAGGTTATACCGAGATTTTCCAGAGAAATATTTTAGCAAGTGGAGTTGTTCCACAAATTTCTGCGATATTTGGTCCTTGTGCTGGCGGAGCAGTTTATTCCCCTGCTTTAACAGACTTTAACATTATGTCAAAAGGGAGCTACATGTTCTTAACCGGTCCTAAAGTTGTTAAATCGGTTCTTGGAGAAGATGTTACACAAGAAACCTTAGGTGGTGCAAGTGTTCATGCAAGTAAGAGTGGTGTTGCTCATTTTGCAGTTGAAAATGAAGAAGAGGGTATTGAGACAATTAAAGAGCTTCTTTCATATTTACCTCAAAACAATATGGAAAAGACTCCAGAAGTGCCTACTAATGACCCTATTAACAGAAAAGATGATATTCTCAATGAGATAATACCTGATAATCCAAATAAACCTTATGATATGTATCAAGTGATTGCTTCTATTGTTGATGATAGAAAATTCCTTGAAGTTCATAAGGATTATGCTAAGAGTTTAATAGTTGGATTTGCCCGTTTTGATGGTGTAACTGTTGGTATAGTTGCTAACCAACCTGCTGTCCTTGCTGGTGTATTAGACTCTAATTCAAGTAGAAAAGGGGCAAGATTTGTCCGTTTCTGCGATGCGTTCAATATCCCTATCCTTACTTTAGAGGATGTCCCTGGTTTCTTACCTGGTACACAACAAGAGTACAATGGTATCATTCTTCATGGTGCTAAACTGCTTTATGCATTTGGAGAAGCTACCGTGCCAAAGATTACTGTAGTGCTTAGAAAAGCTTATGGTGGAGCATATTGCGTTATGAGCTCTAAACATCTAAGGGGTGATATTAACTATGCTTGGCCATCTGCAGAGATTGCCGTTATGGGACCAAGTGGTGCTATTGAGATTCTTTATGGTAAAGAGTTAAAAGAAGCAACAGATATAGAAGCTTTCAAAGCTGAGAAAGAGAAAGAGTATCGCGATGCGTTTGCAAATCCTTATAATGCAGCTAAATATGGCTATATAGATGATGTTATTGAGCCAAGAAACACAAGATTTAGAGTTATTAGAGCTTTGAGACAACTTGAGAATAAGAAGCTTACTAACCCTGCTAAGAAACATGACAACCTTCCATTATAATATTTAAAAGTAATGAAAAGAATATTTTTAATTATCACACTTGCTTCATTACTTTTTGTTAGCCAAAATGTTGTCGCCCAGAGTTATTTAGACATCAGAATAAACGAGGTACAGATAACAAATAATAAAGGCTATATAAATGAGAATGGAGAGAGATGCGGTTGGCTAGAATTATTCAACTCGGCATACGGTACAATAGATGTCGGGGGGTTTTATGTTTCGGATACAGAACAAACAGATATTGTAAACAATCCTAAAGGAAAAGTGTTCGTTCTCCCTAAAGGTAATCCAAATACTATAATCCCATTAAGAGGTTACCTTATTTTGTTTGCCGATGGTAATACAAAAAATGGAGCGTTACATATGAATTACACTCTCGACGGAGTTAAGAATTTATTTATATATGAACCTGGTGGACAAATAATTGATAGAGTTGAGCTACCTGAAATACCAGAAGATGAAAGTTATGGTAGAATTGTAGATGGAGAAGGGGCACATGAACCATTGTCAGTTACTCAACGCTCTATTAGAAAGGCCTCTATAGATAGTAAAATTGGTGCAGACAAGGGTTGGAGAATTATGGAATATCCTACCCCCGCTGTTACAAATACTACCTCTAAAGTTCAAACCAAATCGGAGAAACAAAAAGAGACCGACCCATATGGTTTAATTCTTTTTATCACTTGCTTTAGCGTTGTTTTTATTGCCCTAATTTTACTTTTCTTCTGCTTTAATACAGTAGGAAAGAGAGCAATGAAGAAAAATCCTAAACTTCACGGAGTAGATTCTAATACAAAATTAGATGAAGCTCTTGAAGCTGGTGCAAGTGTCTCTGCAGAGAGATATGCTGCGGTAGCATTAGCATGTTACCTATTCCAAGAAGAGAATGATGTTCACGATTATGAGAGTGATATCATTACTATTAACAAAGAATATAACCATAACTCTCCATGGTCAATGAGGAGATAACTCTTAAATGTCTGAAAATTCCAAAATTATGAAAGAATACAAAATTAAAATAAACGGAAACGAATACAATGTTTCAATAGACCCTAAAGAGGGAAACTTGGCAGATGTATTTGTAGATGGAAAGGCTTTCCATGTTGAATTTGATAAGCCAGTTAAAGCAGCACCTATTGGTTTTGCTAAAAAAGCTGTAACAGTTAGTGCTCCTTCTCAAGTAGCTTCACAACCAGCAGCAACTCCTTCTGCCTCTGCAAATGGTGAGAAGGTTACTTCACCACTACCAGGTGTAATATTAGATATATCTGTAAAAGAGGGAGATAGTGTTAAAAAAGGTGATAAGGTATGTATCCTTGAGGCTATGAAAATGGAGAATGTTATTGAGGCAACAGCCGATGGTGTAATTAAACAGATTAAAGTAAAGAAGAGCGACTCTGTACTTGAAGGAGACGTAATTGCAATAATTGGTTAATATTATTAATTATGATTTTAGATTCAAACATAGTTGCTAATCTTAAGCAATTTGTACAATATACAGGATTTGCTAATGCTACTATAGGTCATTTTATAATGATCTTAGTTGGTTTGCTATTTGTATATTTGGCTATTAAAAAAGATTGGGAGCCTCTTCTACTTATACCTATAGGTTTTGGTATGGTTATAGGAAATATACCTCTATTCCAAGGTCTTCAAGTTGGTATATATGAAGATGGTTCTGTGTTGAATATTCTATACTTGGGGGTTAAAAAAGGATTCTATCCACCACTAATATTCCTCGGTATAGGTGCTATGACAGATTTCTCTGCATTAATTTCCAACCCTAAATTGCTTTTAGTTGGTGCTGCCGCACAATTAGGAATATTCGCAGCATATATAGGGGCATTAGCTTTTGGATTCAGCCCAGCAGAAGCCGGTGCAATTGGTATCATTGGTGGTGCTGATGGTCCTACTGCAATCTTCTTATCGGGTAAACTTGCTCCAGATTTAGTTGGAGCAATATCGGTTTCAGCATACTCTTATATGGCATTAGTTCCAGTTATTCAACCTCCTATTATGAGATTGTTAACAACTAAGAAAGAGAGACTTATAAAGATGAAGGCTCCAAGAGCTGTTACTCAAAAAGAAAAAATCATATTCCCTATTATAGGTTTCTTACTCACAGCTTTTATTGTTCCTTCAGGTATTCCACTTTTAGGTATGTTATTCTTCGGCAACTTACTTAAAGAGAGTGGTGTAACAAGAAGATTAGCAGAAACAGCAAGAGGTCCTCTAAATGATATCGTTGTTATCTTGATAGGTGTAACTGTAGGTTGCTCTACTCAAGCAGACAAATTTCTACAAATGAAATCGGTATTTATTTTTATAATGGGAGCCGCTTCGTTTGTATTTGCCACATTTGGAGGCGTTATGTTTGTTAAAATAATGAATTTATTCCTTAAAGATGGTAATAAGATAAACCCTCTAATTGGAAATGCCGGTGTTTCTGCTGTACCAGATGCTGCTCGTGTTTCTCAAGTTGAGGGGCAAAAATATGATCCTTCTAACTTCTTATTAATGCACGCTATGGGACCAAATGTTGCTGGTGTTATAGGTAGCGCAGTAGCTGCAGGTTTATTATTAGGGTTCTTAGGTTAATATTTGATAAAATATTTATAAAGCGGTCTTCTAAAAAGAAGACCGCTTTTTTTGTTTTAATTTTTCAGATTCGTTATATTTGAAAAATATATTAAACGCATAATAATATTATATAAATAACTAATATGGTTGATAAGTTACAAGAACTCACAGATAAACTTTATAATGAGGGTTTATCTAAAGGTAAACAAGAGGCAGAAGAGCTTCTTATTAAGGCTAAAAAAGAGGCACAGTCTATTATCGAAGCCTCAAAAGAGGAGGCAGAACAGATTATCAAAAATGCAAATAAGGAGTGTGTAGATTTAAAGAATAAAGCGGAAGGAGATATTAAAATTGCCTCTGTACAAACTTTATCTTCTGTAAAACAAAAATTAGAGGATGCCATCTCTTTTAAAGCTGTTTCTCAACCAATAACTAACGCTTTAGGAGAAAAAGAGTTTCTACAATCTATCATAAAAACTGTAGTTGAAGCTTTTAATCCTAAAGAGAGCGGTAAAGGCTTAGATATAATTTTACCAGAAAATAAAAAGGAAGAGATAGATTCATATATCAAGGGGCAAATCTCTACAATTTGCAAAAATGGCTTAGATGTATCATATAGTAGAGAGATTCAAAATGGTTTTAAAATCAGCCAAAAAGGTGATGGGTATTTTATAGAATTTACAGACAACTCTTTTGAAAAGATAATATCAGAATATATTAGGCCTAAAACAAGAAAACTAATTTTCGGTGAATAATTATTACTACATAGTAGCGAGTTTGCCAGTACTCTCTCTTAAAAAAGAGGAGAGTAATTTTAACTATGAAAAGATTAGAGAACAGATATATTCTCTTTGTTCTCAAAAAGATAGAGATATTATAGATTTCTTCGAATCGGGATTAGTAGGAGAGAATTTAAATTCTGATTTTTATCAAAAAGCATTTAAGTCTCCTAATAAATTCACAAGGCTCTATTACTCTTTAGATCTTGCTATTAGAAATAAAAAAGTAAACGTCCTTGCAAGCCAAATATTCGGGCAAGATAAAGGAGATGAGATAATTAATAAATATACAATACCTCTACAATCACTATTCACTTTAGAACAAGATGACAATGACACTTTGAATAATATCTTTCAGAGTACAGATATTCTTGGAAAAGAGAAGAATTTAGATGATTTTAGGTGGGAGAAATATAATCTATTTACAAGTTTTCAGTATTTCACTTTAGACAACATTATTTCATTTTTAGCAAAAGCTAATATGATAGAAAGATGGAATAAGTTAGATAAAGAAAAAGGGAAAGAATTGTTTAAAAGATTAGTAGATGAAGTAAGAGGTACATTTGAAACGAATAAATTGAGCAATAAAATAGATGAAGACAACGGGTAAAGTAACCGGAATTGTTTCTAACCTCGTATCTGTAGAGGTTAATGGGCCGGTAGCACAAAATGAACTTTGTTTCATAGACTTAGATGGAACACGCCTAATGGCAGAAGTTATTAAAGTTACAGGTAGCACCGCTTCTGTTCAAGTATATGAAAGTACAAGGGGGCTAAAAGTTGGCAACTCTGTTGAGTTTGAAGGTAGAATGTTAGAGGTAACTCTTGGACCTGGTATATTATCAAGTAATTACGATGGTTTACAAGATAATTTAGCCACTATGGATAATGTTTTTCTTCAGAGAGGCGAATACACTGCAGCGTTAGATAGTAGAAAAAAATGGGATTTTACCCCATTGACAAAAATTGGAGATAAAGTTATTGCTGCAGATTGGCTTGGCGAAGTAAAAGAGGGCTGGTTACCTCATAAAATAATGGTCCCTTTCTCTTTTGAGGGTGAATACATTATTAAAACAATCGCACCAGCAGGTAGTTACACTATAGAAGATACTATAGCAATACTAACAGATGATAGAGGAAACGAGTATAATATAACTATGCAACAAAAATGGCCTGTTAAAGTTGCTATTAAAGGTTATAAAGAGAAGCCACGCCCATATAAAATAATGGAAACAGGTGTAAGGGCTATAGATACATTTAACCCTATCGCAGAGGGTGGTACAGGATTTATACCTGGCCCGTTCGGATGCGGTAAAACTGTTATTCAGCACGCTATTGCTAAACAAGCAGAGGCAGATGTTATCATAATGGCTGCCTGTGGAGAACGTGCAAATGAGGTAGTTGAAATCTTTAAAGAATTTCCAGAACTAATAGATTCAAGGACAGGAAGAAAATTAATAGAGAGAACTACCATTATATGTAATACTTCAAACATGCCTGTTGCAGCTCGTGAGGCTTCTGTATATACTGCTATGACAATTGGTGAATATTACAGAGCTATGGGGTTAAGAGTTTTATTATTAGCAGACTCTACATCGCGATGGGCACAAGCGTTAAGAGAGATGTCCAATAGAATGGAAGAACTTCCTGGTGCAGACGCATTTCCTGTAGATTTGTCTTCTATTATATCTAACTTCTACTCAAGAGCAGGTATTGTTACACTTAATAATGGGCAGAGTGGTTCAGTTACATTTTTAGGTACTGTTTCTCCTGCAGGAGGTAATTTAAAAGAGCCTGTTACTGAATCTACTAAAAAATGTGCAAGATGTTTTTATGCACTAAATCAAAATAGAGCAGATAGTAAAAGATACCCCGCTATAGACCCTATAGATTCTTACTCTAAATATTTAGAGTACCCAGAGATGGAAGAGTTTTTTAATAGTAAAATCTCTGTTGGCTGGGTTGAGAAAGTTTTAAACGCTCGTAATATAATTCTCAGAGGAAAAGAGGCTTACGACCAAATAAATATTTTAGGTGATGACGGTGTTCCTATGGAATATCATTTAAGATATTGGAAGAGCGAATTAGTAGATTTTATCCTTTTACAGCAAGATGCGTTTGATAACATAGATTGCCAAACTCCACTTAATAGGCAAGAATATATGTTAGATCTTGTTTTAAATGTATGCAACAGAGAGTACAAATTTGAGAGATTTGAAGAGTGTGTAAATCTGTTCAAAAATCTAATCAATATAATGAGACAGATGAACTTCTCAGAATTCAAGGGGGAGCAGTTTAATAAATATTTAGTTCAACTTAATAAAATTTTAGACAATGGCAACTAACGCTTTTCAAAAAATATATACTCAACTTCAGGCAATTACAAAAGCAACTGTTACTCTAAAGGCGGCTGGAATTTCTAATGATGAGCTTGCCAAAGTTGCCGGTCGTTTGGCACAAGTGGTTAAGATTAAAAACGATTTAGTTACACTTCAAGTTTTCTCGGGAACAGAGGGAATCCCTACAAATGCAGAGGTAGAATTTTTTGGAGAGCCCCCAGCATTAAATGTAAGCGAGGAGTTAAGTGGTCGTTTCTTTAATGCTTATGGAGAGCCTATTGATGGTGGTCCTGAAGTAATTGGCGAGAGAAGATATATTGGTGGACCTTCTGTAAACCCTTATAGAAGACAACAACCATCAGAGTTAATTCCTACTGGTATTGCTGGTATAGATTTGAATAACACATTGGTGTCGGGGCAAAAAATTCCGTTCTTTGCAGATCCCGATCAGCCTTATAATCAAGTAATGGCAGATGTTGCTTTAAGAGCTGATGTAGATAAAATTATATTGGGTGGTATGGGATTGTCTAATGATGATTACCTTTTCTTCCGACAAAAATTTGAAGATGCAGGTGCATTAGATAAAATTATAAGTTTTGTAAATACTACAGAACAACCCCCTGTTGAGCGTCTTCTTATTCCCGATATGGCACTTGCAGCTGCAGAGTACTTTGCTGTTGATAAAAATGAGAAAGTGCTTGTATTGCTCACAGATATGACTCTATACGCCGATGCCTTGAGTATAGTAAGTAATCGTATGGATCAGATCCCTTCTAAAGACTCTATGCCGGGTTCGTTATATTCAGATTTGGCTAAAATATATGAAAAGGCTGTTCAATTACCTGATGGTGGCTCTATTACTATCATAGCTGTAACAACTCTGAATGATGGTGATATTACTCATGCTATTCCCGATAATACTGGTTATATAACAGAAGGTCAGCTATTTTTAAGAAAAGATACAGATACAGGTAAAATTATTGTAGATCCATTTAGAAGCTTATCGCGATTAAAACAACTTGTAATAGGGAAGAAGACAAGAGAAGACCACGCTCAGGTTATGAACACTGGAGTTAGGCTTTATGCAGATGCTGCCAATGCTAAAACAAAGTTGGAGAATGGGTTTGACCTAAGTGATTACGATTTGCGTTGTTTAGAGTATGCAAAAGAGTACTCTACAAAATTGCTCTCAATCGATGTAAATATAAAAATTGACGAGATGCTTGACACCGGCTGGAAACTATTCAAAAAATATTTTAAAGTAGAAGAACTCGGTATTAAACAGGCACTTGTAGATAAATATTGGGATAAAGATTAGTTATAATCATCTTTAGAAATAAGTATGGCAATAAAGTTTCAGTATAACAAGACATCACTTAATAACCTTAATAAACAGTTAAAGGTTAGGAGGAATGCTTTGCCTACATTAAAGAATAAAGAGAGTGCGTTAAGAGTTGAGGTTAAGAATGCAAAGAAAAAAAGTGAAGAACTCATAGAGGAGATGAATAAAGCACTTGCCTCTTATGATTATATAGCACCTCTATGGAACGAATTTGACAGCGGTTTAATCTCTGTTACAGATGTTATTCTTAAAACAGAAAAGGTTGCTGGGATTAAAACTCCTGCATTAGAAGATGTTATATATGATGTCAAGGAATTTAATCTATTTTCTAAACCTTTATGGTACTCAGATGGTGTTAATATCTTAAAGAGAATTGCTCAATTAGGTATTGAATCTGAGGTATATACAGAGAAAATGAGAATATTAGATTACTCCAGAAAAAAGACTACTCAAAAAGTTAATCTTTATGAGAAAGTACAAATTCCTGGATACTTAGAAGCTATCAGGAAGATTAAAAGATATATGGAGGATGAAGAGAATCTTTCTAAAGCTTCTCAAAAAATTGTAAAACAGCGTCATGCACAAGAGGAGGAGGTAGAGAATGATTAAAAAGATGAAAAAATACTCTTTTGTAGTATTTCATAAAGAATCAAAAGGTTTTCTCTCTAAAATACAACAACTTGGGGTTGTAGATGTAAGGAGAACAAGTAAAGCTATAGATTCTACCTCAAAAGATTTATTTGAAGAGATTGCCAAATGGAAAGGGATTGAGAAAAAGCTACAAAGGATTAAAAATGAGGCAAAAAAGGAGATTCAAAACAACTCTTTAAGTAATATTTCAAACGATAATAATTTAGAAATCAGTAGTTTTGCAGAGTGGTTCAACGAACTTCTTTCTAAGAAAGAAAATTTAGAAAGAGAAAAAAATATCTCAATAAAAAGGCTACAAATTGCTAAACCTTGGGGAGAGTATAATTACGACAATATTTCAAAAATTAACGCACTTGGTTATACTCCACATTTTTATTCTGTTGAATCAAAAAAATTCCCCCATTCTATAGAAGATAAATACCCTACCAAAATAGTGAATGAAGTGGATGGAATCACCTATTTTATTGTACTATCAGAAGAGGGGAAAAAATTTAAACTAAAATATAAAGAATACGACCTTCCACAATTATCTTATAATCAAGAGAAAGAGAGGCTCGATACAATAGAAAAAGAGATTTTAGAATCTAATGATTTACTATTATATTCTACAAAATATATCGCTGATGTAAAGGAAAAAATCTCATATCTATCACAAAATGCAGATTTATATTTAGCTTCTATTAGTTCTTCTAAAGTGGCAGAAAATCATATAGATATATTTACAGCTTTCTCGCCTGTAGAGAATGAGGAGAGAATTGATGATTTTTTAAATACACATTCTACAGAAGTTTACTACATTAAAGAAGATGCAACATTAGAGGACAATCCCCCTATTGCACTAAAGAATAATAGGTTTACAAGGATGTTCTCTATCATCACCGATATGTATGGCAGACCCGCTTATAACGAATTTGACCCTACCCCATATATAGCTGTTTTCTTTATGTTGTTTTTTGCTATGTGTATGGGAGATGCTGGTTATGGAATAGCCCTTGTTATTGTTGGGTTACTTTTA
>CAMNNS010000011.1 GCA_946545765.1 uncultured Bacteroidales bacterium
CTTACTGCTACACAAAGATAATACATATTTGTAAAAATACAAACTAAATTTATTTCCCTAAGACTACTATCCCTATTATAAAGTAACAGGCTAATAAAGCTCAAAATTTTATCAAAATGTTGCAATTGTAACTTGATTCTACATTCTACCCAAATGGGGGCTTAATAATCTCAAAACTAAAATACTCATATCATGGTCTCACATACAAGGGATAAAAAAACGAGGGGCACCAAAAATCTTTTTAGTACCCCATATTCTATCAAGTTAATCTAAAGTAATTATTTTGCCTCTTCTGTAACAGGAGCTTTAGAAACTTTTAATAACTCTACATCAAAAACTAAAGTAGAGAAAGCAGGTAATTTAGGACCCATAGCTTGTCCGCCATAACCTAAAGAGAATGGTATCCATAATTTAATCTTACCACCTTGACCTACCAATTGAATACCCTCTTGCCAACCTTGAATAACATTACCTAATGGGAATTTTGCAGGCTCGCCTCTTTCGTAAGAAGAGTCAAACTCTGTACCATCTAAAAGAGTACCTTTATAATTAACCTCTACAGTATCAGCTACTACAGGCTTTAATAAAGTATCACCTGCCTCAATTATTTTATACTGTAAACCTGATTCTGTTTGTTGAACCCCCTCTTCTTTGATATTCTTTGCAAAGAATTCTTCTTGTGCTTTTGCTTTTGCAACCTCTTGAGCCTCATGAAGAGAACCCATATATCTATTAATGATATTCATAACATCTTCATCTGTAAACTTTGCATTACCTGCACTATAATCTTTTAGACCTTTCATTATTGTTGAATAATCTACGGCGTCAATACCAGAGCCTTTTAACATCTGTCCAAAGCTCATTCCTATAGCATAACTTGCAGAGTCTAACTGTGCTGAAGATATAGTATCATACTTGACTGAAACATCACCTCCTCCACAAGAGGTCATAACTAAAGCTACTAAAGCACTAATGATAATTGATTTTAATCCTTTCATCGTTAAAAAATATTTAATGTTTTAATTTAAAATTGTTTCTATTAACAGCGGTGCAAATATAAATATAAAATTTAAAAATGTTATATTATTTTTGACTAACAACACTAAGCAGAGCCATTTTGTGCAATAATCTTGCCCCAACATTAGCATCCCACTCATCGGCACCGTCTTTGGCAGGAGCCACTTCATTTAAATCAAATCCCACAATATTCCTATTCTCAGCAACTTTCCTTAAAAGATAAAGGGCTTTAGCAAAGGATAATCCCCCAGGAACTGGCGTCCCTGTATTGGGGCATAATGATGGTTCTAAACCATCTATATCAAAACTAATATATACATTCTTAGGGAGACTCTTTATAATATCCTTACAAATGGTATCCCAATTTTCACCTTTAAACTCCCTTTCAGAGATTAGAGAATCTGTAAATGAAGAAATTTGGAATTTTTCTGAGAGAGATTTTTTATTGGAATATTTTTTAATAATATTATGCTCTTCTACACAAAAATCTCTTATCCCAACCTGAGTTAAAGAGCATATATTATTTATTTTATTTACAACATTATACATCACCGAAGCGTGAGAATATTCAAATCCCTCATAACTCTCTCTTAAATCTGCATGGGCATCAAACTGCAGAATACCCAATTTCTCCCCTCTTTTAAGGTTGGCCGCTGCAGCTTTAATCGCTCCAAAAGCAACACTATGCTCTCCACCAACAACTCCCGGTATTTTTTTTAATTTGTAATATGAATTACATATCTGCTCTACCAAATAATTTAACCCTTCACTGCTCTCATTTACCTCCTTTTGCATTTTGATTAGAGAGGCTGTAAGTTTTTTCCCATCAGAGAGTTTATCTATAATTTTCTTAGCTTTCTCTCGCGATGCGATATTCATCAATTTTATATAATCATCGGCAAGTAGTTTTTCTCCATCACCTAAATCTATTTTTGTCTCATCTGTCCCAATTTTTAATTTATCACTATCTTGGATTTTTTCATCATATAAATCTACTTGAATTGAGGCATTTATGATTGCATCGGGACCTTGAGCTGCCCCCTCGGAATATGAAACAGTTGTATCCCAAGGGACAGAGATTAAAACCACTGGGCACTCTTTGTTATCAAATGGCATCCCAAAGTATCGTCCGTTTGGCACCCCAACATTATTAACATCAAATTCTACTTTTGATTCTTGTCTATCATTATTTTTCATAATCTTCTATTATTCTTAGACTAAACCCTCTCTTAATAGGTCGTGAATATGAACCAAGCCCACATATTTCCCCTCTTTTAAAACAACAACAGATGTTATTTTATGTTTATGAATCATATCAAAAGCCTTAACTGCAAGGTCATTATAATCAATCATTTTAGGCGTTTTACTCATTATATCCTTAGCCACCAAACTCTCTATAGGTTTGCCCGATTCAAGCATTCTCCTCACATCGCCATCTGTTATTATCCCGATAAGATTATTATTAACATCTAAAACTACTGTTGCACCCAATCTATAATTTGAGATATTAAGTATTGTATTGTGAATCGTCTCATCTTCTCTTACGAAAGGAACTAATTCAGGATCCATAACATCAAAAACTCTCATATATAGTTTTTTGCCCAAAGAACCTCCAGGGTGATATTTTGCAAAATCTTCTGTTGAGAAACCTCGCTTTTTCAACAAACAGACAGCCAACGCATCTCCCATAACAAGTTGAGTGGTAGTTGATGTTGTTGGGGCAAGATTATTAGGGTCGCTCTCTCTATTTACTGTTGTTTTAATCACTATATCTGAATGTTTTGCAAGGAATGAGTCTGTAGATGACACCATAGCTATTATCTTATTTCCCATTCTTGCAATAAATGGGACAAGAAGTTTTATCTCAGGTGTATTACCACTCTTGGATATGCACATTACAATATCATCGGGTTGAACATTCCCTAAATCTCCATGAACTGCATCTGCTGCGTGCATAAATACTGCAGGTGTTCCAGTTGAGTTCATAGTTGCTACAATTTTGTTAGCTATTATTGCACTTTTACCTATCCCTGTAATTATAAGCCTCCCTTTTGAATTAAAAATCAAATCTACAGCCTCTAAAAATTGATCGTCCACATAATCTTTTAATTTGTGAACTGCCTCTGCTTGTTGATTGATAACTTCTAAAGCAAGGTTCTTAATCTCTTGTGGTGCTATTTTCATAAAAAATTTTGTCAAAAAAAAACTTATTACTAACTTAACACTCGCAAATTTAGAGATTTTTTTGAGGAATGAACATTACAACGGAAACTCTTCGCAAAGAATTAAACACTTTTTTTGGTTTTAACTCTTTTAAGGGTGATCAAGAGGCGATTATAAGACATCTTATTGGGGGCAATAGTGCATTTGTCCTTATGCCCACCGGTGGTGGTAAATCGTTATGCTACCAACTACCTGCCCTACTTATGGATGGAACAGCTATTGTAATATCTCCACTTATTGCCCTTATGAAGAACCAGGTTGATGCTATCAGAGGCTTTGTTGATGGCAGAGGGGGGATTGCTCACTTTCTAAATTCTTCCTTAAATAAAGTTCAAATTCAAGAGGTTAAAGAAGATTTACTAAGTGGAGCTACAAAATTACTATATGTAGCACCTGAATCGCTAACAAAAGAGGACAATATTGAGCTGTTAAAAAAATGTAAAATTTCTTTTTATGCTGTTGATGAAGCACACTGTATATCTGAATGGGGGCATGACTTTAGACCCGAATATAGAAAGATATATGATATTATTCAACGAATCGCTGATGCACCTATTATAGCCCTTACTGCTACGGCTACCCCTAAGGTTCAATCTGATATTTTAAAAAGTTTAGGAATTCCTAACGCAAAAGTTTTTAAATCTTCCTTTAACAGAGCAAATCTATATTATGAGATAAGACCTAAGGTTAATGCGGAAAAAGAGATTATTAAATTCATCAGGAGTAATCCTAATAAAAGTGGAATTATATATTGTTTAAGCAGAAAAAAAGTAGAAGAGATGGCACAGCTTCTTAACATAAATGGAATAAAAGCATTGCCATATCATGCTGGTTTAGACTCTGCTACAAGGGCAAAGAATCAAGATTTATTCCTAATGGAAGAGATAGATGTGATAGTTGCCACTATTGCTTTTGGTATGGGTATCGATAAACCAGATGTTAGATTTGTCATTCACTATAATATGCCAAAATCTCTTGAGGGTTACTATCAAGAGACTGGCAGAGCCGGTAGAGATAATGGCGAAGGGAAATGTATAACTTTTTACAACTTTAAAGATATTCTAAAGTTAGAAAAATTTATGCAAAATAAGACAGACTCTGAGAAAGAGATTGGGAAGCAATTACTCAATGAGACAGTCGCTTATGCAGAGTCTAATCAATGCCGAAGAAAAACATTACTGAATTATTTTGGAGAGATATATACAGAAGAGAATTGCGGTAACTGCGACAATTGTTTACATCCTCAACCAAAATTTGATGGAAAAGAGTATTTGACTATACTTTTCCAAATGATACGCTCTATGAAGGAGAACTTTAAAAGCGAACATCTTGCCAATATTTTGGCGGGTGTAAACTCCGGAATGGTAGAATCTTACAAACACAATACAAGCCGATTCTTTGGTATTCTTCCCGATAAAGATGATAAGTTTTGGTTAGCAATAATTAGGCAAGCATGTGTAATGCAATTTCTTCAGAAAAACATAGAGCAATACGGGCTTATTTCTCTTACAAATAAAGGGAAAGAATTTTTGGCAAACCCATATCCTATTATGTTAATGGAAGATAGAAGATTTGAGGAGGTAGAAGACGATGACGATTTTGCAGGAAATGAAAAACATGGCGGTGGCGGTGGCGACCAACAATTATTGGCTATTTTAAAAGATCTAAGGAAAGATATTGCAAAAAAATTATCTCTTCCACCATATATTATATTTTCAGACCCTGCACTTGAAGATATGAGTATTTTCTACCCTATAACTATCGATGAACTTAAAAAATGTCAAGGTGTGGGAGATGGTAAAGCTAAAAAGTTTGGGAAAGATTTTATAGAGCTGATAGACAAGTATGTTGCCGAAAATGAGATTGATAGGCCAGATAATTTATTGGTAAAAACTGCAGAAGATAAATCGAGTTTAAGTTATTTTATAATCAGCAATACCGATATGCATGTGCCTCTTGATGAGATTGCAAAAATGAAGGGGATAGAATTAGATGAGCTATATACAAAAATTGAATCTATAGTTCATGGTGGCACAAAAATAAATGTAGATTATTACATTAAACAAATCGTTGATGAAGATAAGATAGAAGACATTTACGAGTACTTTAAGGAAGAAGCTGAATCTGATTCTGTTATAGATGCAATGAAAGCTCTTGGGCCAAATTATACAGAAGAAGAAATTCGATTAATTAGGATTAAATTTATATCTGAAGTTGGAAATTAAGCCTTATATTTTAATCTAATTTTATCCATTTTATCTCTTTATCTCTACCCCACCAAGTCATTTGCCGTTTGGCATAATGTCGGGTATTTCTTTTAATCAATTCAACAGCTTTTTCTAAAGAGTGTTTGGAATCTAAATAATCAAATAATTCTCTATAACCGACTGTCCTCAGTGCAGGTATATGGAGTAGGTCACTTTTTAGTATTCCATCTACATATCTATAAGAATCTAAACTCTTCACCTCTCCTAATAAGCCTGAGGTCATCATAATATCAACTCTATTATTTATTCTCTCGTAGAGCTTTTCCCTATCTCTATACAAACCTATTTTTTCTATTTCAAAATCTCTTTTTTTATTAGGTAGATAACTACCATGTTCGGCTGTCTTCCATTCAGAAAACTTCTTTCCTGTTTGCAATGTTACTTCTAATGCTCGGATAATTCTCTGAGGATTAGCTATATCTATTGTATTATAAGAATCAATGTCTATTTTTTTTAGTTCATATCTTAATGACTCTATCCCCTCTTTCTCTAATCTATGAGAGAGTGTTTTTCTAAGTGATAAATCGGGAGAGGGAAAAGGATCAATCCCTCTGCATAGTGCATCTATATATAAACCACTACCGCCACAAGCTACAATATGGTCGTGTTTGTTGAATAAATTTTCCAATAATTCCAACGCCTCAATTTCAAATTTCCCAGCAGTATAATGTTGAGTTATAGAGTGTGAGAAGATAAAGTAGTGTTTAACTAAGGCAAGTTCTTTTTCAGAGGGGGGGGCTGTCCCTATTTTTAGTTCTTTATAAATTTGTCGAGAATCGCAACTAATAATAGGTGAACCGATTTGCTTTGCCAAATTTATAGAGTAATCAGTTTTACCAACAGCAGTTGGTCCTAATATTATTGTTAATTTTTTATTCATCTTCAGGCTCTTCAGAGTCAAAGCCCGCTACTATATCCTCTTCGTTATTTTCTGACTCAATTATAGAAGTATCATCTATATTATCATATTTTGATGAGAACTGTCCTGGGACTCTCCCTTTTTCATAAACTAATCTTGGATATGAAGTTCTAAAGGTATTTTCAACTTCTTCTACAAAAGTTAGCACAAGGTATCTATTATTATGAATATCAAACATATATAATAGAATTTCTTCTCCTTTATTTAGTGTTTTTTGTATGGTTACTCCATCTAAAGTACCGCTTCCTAAATCAAAAAGACCATAAGTGCTCTTTTGTTTCTGTTGTTTATCTAATCCTTTAAAAGCAATCATTTGATCTGGTGCAAATCCCAAGTCATCCAATAAAAAGTTATGAAGGGCAAAAAGTGTTGTATCTCCCTGAACTTCATAATCTCTTAAGAAACTCTTGCTTTTAGGGAATGTTACCCTATACTTATAAATTTTAGCCATCTTAATTTTATTTTCTATTCTTTGCAAGAAAAGTAACAGTGCTTATTCCATCTTGCCAATCTGTTATTGTGGGCATCTGCCCCTTTCCAAAGTTAGTATATTTTTTTTGTATTTGTTCTTTATGTAATCTATTAAACTCATTTATCTCATCGTTAGAGCTATATAAAGAATAGTAAATTGTGCCTAAAGGGGGGAAAATCTCTTCGGTTTTCTTTAATAAAAAGAATTCTCCATCTATAAATTTGCTTTTCTCACCACATATTAATGAGAGAGCTTTTGACCTCAAATATGAATTAAAATAGGGTTGTGTATCTTTAAAAGTCTTACCAAACTTATTGTTTGCAACCTCTATAAATTCATCTATATCAAATTCTTGCGGTAGAAATAAATACGATATACTTCTGCAACCTAAACCATAATACAGAAATGTATCGAGAGTTAAAGATTCTAAAATTTCTAATCTTTCTTTTTTAGGCAACTTTGGAAAATCCTTATTTACAACGCCATAAGAAAATCTACTACCCCTTGCAAGAATCGGGATATTCTCAAATTTCTTCTCTATTATTTTTTTTGTTGTATCACTTCCACTAAATATCAAAGAGGATACCTCTTTATAAAAAATCGGATTAATTTCTTCCGAAAAATCATCTTTAAAAAATGTAACTTTATCTTTAAATTGTGCTACCGATGATTCAAGAAGTTTGTATAAAAAAGGTATTAAAATAGAATCCTTAGAGGACAATTTAACATACACTCTATACCCACAACAAAGGGTAACGAACAAATCTGCAAAACCAACAGCCGGTATATTCCCTGCCATAATGATTGCCACCTTTTTATTAGAGTTTGTTTTAAAAAGTTCATCTATAGATGTGGAATAGGCATCTTCTATTTGTGTAACTAAATGTTTTATAGAAGATACAGAAAGTAAAGAACTTGTCAACGAAGATAAAGCATATAATTGCATATAAGGGGTAAAGAGTCTATTCTCTGCACTTACCTGATCTATTGTTGATAAAAGAGGGTTTGGTGCAAAGGGCTTATTCTCTTTTGAATAATATCTACCAATAAAAGAGTCTAAAACCTTGCTAAATACTCTTATATCATATATAAAGTTCTCACTTTTCATATTGCAAATTTATCAAAAAGGCGTATCTTTACAACTAAGATGGGCGATAAAGAGTTACAAAATTCCGACAACTATTTTAGCATCGCAGAGATTAAAGAGGGGCTGTATAAAGAGAATGGTAGCCGTTTTCTTGCAATTGCACACCCTTGCACTTCTGTTGAACAAGCTAATGAAATTATTGGAAAAATTAAGAAAAAGTATCACGATGCGACACATCATTGTTATGCTTACAGAATTGGTTGCAAAGGGGAAATTTTTAGACTCAATGATGATGGAGAACCCTCCTCTACCGCTGGCAAGCCAATATATGGTGAAATTCTTTCATCTAATCTGAGTGATATTTTAGTAGTTGTTGTAAGATGGTTTGGCGGAGTTAAATTAGGCGTCCCTGGACTAATTAAAGCATACAAAGGGGCGACCAAAGAGGCACTGAATAATTGTACTATAATAACAAAAGTTGCTACTACACTCATAAAAATACTTTTCCCCTACCCTCAAACCGATAGAATTATAAAAGAACTAAAAAAAATTGGAGTAGAGGGTCATAATAAAAGTTTTTTAGAGGAGTGCTCTATGGAGGCATATATTCCTATAACAAAATTGGGGCAAATCTGCACCATCTTAAATAGTATAGACGGAGTAACAATCAGCGATTTAGGGAGAACAAGCATTAATAAATAAAATAGACTAAAAGCCTATTTATAAGATACAAGAATTTGATTTTAACCAATTCTAAGATTTGTTAGTTAGGGTAATTATCTTTCCTTTTTGTTTCTAAGAACAAATAATGGGAAGAAAATAATTAACGAGAGTATAGAGACAAGCAAGCCAGAAATTGTTCCTATCGCAAAATCAAACCAGAATACTTCTTGGGGACCATCTATTAAAAACGGCAACAATCCTAATATAGTAGATATTATAGTAAGGAAAATCGGTCTTACTTTTTGATTGTAAGCTTTTATATAAGCCCTTAATCTTCTTTTTCTATTTATCTGATTATCATATTTTTGTGCAATATTTTGCAAGTTCTTCTGATAATTGCATACAAGATAAATACCTGAATTTACAACTATTCCACACAGCATTATTAAAGCGGCAAATCCCCCTTGGTCAAATATAAACGAAGAAAATCCAAAAGTTAAAAATACCCCTATAAAGGAGGTTGGGATTAGTATTAAAACAGCCAACGGCAACCTAAAAGATTCAAATAATATGCTTAATATAACATAGATAATCGCAATAATTAGTAATATAATCATCAAATACTTTGATGTACTTTCTTTACCAAAAAAGAAGATTCTTGCAGAACTTTGTGCTTTATATCCTATCGGTAATACAGATTCATTCATGTGCGAGAGTGCATTAGTCACAATTTTTTTGTGTAAGTCACCTTCTCCAATAAAATTATAAGATATTGCTACCTTGTAAGATTGATTCTCTTTAAGAATATCTAAATTTGTTTTTTTCTTGAGGATTTGTCCCACTTTAGAAAGGGTAATAAAAGAAGAATCTACTTGAATTGGGGAATTTAAAGCACTCCATAAATCGTACTCTTCAGTATTAGCTGAATTAACCTCAATAGTTGCTATTCCTTCGTCGTTCACCACATTAAACCTATCTTTATATAGCTGGTTATTAAGTTTATAATAGTAAGAATATGGATCTACTCCAAGTCCAGCAAGAGTTTCAAAATTATACGAAAGATTAAATTCAGTTTTAGGGGAAGAAAATCCGCTACTCACAACTTGGGCATTTTGTACTCTCGGGTTTCTACTCAAATAAGAAGCAAGATATTCTGCGTAACTTATTAATTCATCATAGTTGTAACCAAACATATCAATACTATTTCTCCAACCTACAGAACCAACATAGTTATTAAAAGATTTATCATCTATTCCAGATACTTCCCAATTGGCTCCACCAAAATTTGTTGCTGCTTTTATAACTTCCGATTTTATTATACTTGGAACTATATTTTTTTCAAATTCTCTCTTAAAATAGACTTGTATATCCGCTGAACTATAGGAATATATATTAGTTTTAAAGAGCTCTATCTCTTTAAATTTAGATAAAAAATTCTCCATCTCCTTTACCAACACATTTAATTGTTCTATCGTATGACCTTCACTTAAGCCTGTATGAATATACAACACTTTGCGTTCAGGTTGCCTATTTAGATCGTATCGAGATAGAGATCTATAAAACACACCAAAAGAGGAACTCAATACCCTATCTATTGTTGTTTTATTTCTAACATAAGGTTCCCAATTGGCTATTTTCTTTACAAATGAACTATACTTTACATCTTTTGAATAAGACATATCTGTTTTGCTTGGAATCAAACAAACCGGGATACCAAAACCTGCAATAATCAATATCACGAAAAGCCACTTAAATCTAATAGTTTTCGTTATATACTTTCTATAAATTCTATTCCACTTTACAACTCTTCTAAAACGCTTATAAGAGATTTCTGAAAACTTATACTCCGCTAACTTATAATTTATTAATGCAGGAACAAAAAAGTAGGCAACAAGTAGCGATATAAATAGATTTATAGAAATAGCTGCAGTAAAATCGGTTAGATTAAGTCTCTCATTGTAAGGCAATAAGAACACCGCCATTAAAGAAGCAATTGTTGTTATAATTGCCCCAAATATTGCAAAAAAAGCAGAACGATTTTTATAGTAAGAATAGTGATCTGTCATCACGATAGCAGCATCTATTATTATACCTAATGAAACCGTTATCCCTGCTAACGAATAAATATGAATCTGCAAATCCAATAAGTAGTATAGCACTATAGCTATCAGAATATTTATCACTATAGTTAGTCCTACAACCAACAAATATCTAAAAGAACGATAAGTAATAAAAATAAACAATAACAAAATAATAAGAGAGAGAAATGTTCTTCTATATATTTTGTTTAGTTCTGTTTTAATATAAATAGACGAGTCATAATCAAGAGAATAAGATATGGATGGGGGGAACTTCTCAGAAAGTTCTTTCATTAAATCTTTTACTCTGGCAGCAACCTCTATATTATTAGAATTCTCTGCCGAATATATGGTTAGAGATATTGTATTAAGTCCATTTATTCTATAATAAGAAGTTGGTTCAGATTCTTTAAAACTAATTGTTGCTATATCAGAAAGATATATTATTCTACCTTTATTTTTTTTTATTGGAATATCACCTAACTCTTTGGCTGTGTCACCTATTTTTAAATATACCGTTATTTTCTCTTTTTCTTTAGTTTGTGCTATACCTACAACCTCTACACTATAGTAATCTCTTATAGCAGCAACTATCTCATCTGGTTCTATTTCGTTTGATGCAATCTTATATGGGTCATACTTTATCTCCCAATGAAAAGGGGTATTACCCCTTAATTCTAACTTATCTACCCCCTTTACCTCTGATAGGGGTTTGAGAAGGGCATCTTGTGCATATTTGTAAAGCTCGTTAGTAGGCATATCGCCCTTTATCTGAAAACCTATCATTTCTTTACTACCACCTCCCGATGTGCCCAACGATATATCTGGATATGAAACCCCCTTAGGAAGAGAGTTATAAATATTTCTTATCTGGGTCGCCACTTCAAACCTTGCAAGACGCATATCGGTTCCTCTTTTAAAGTTTACAGTAACACGACCATATCCTTTACTTGAGAGAGAAGAAGTACCTATGTTATTGTTTAACTTAGATAGTGCACCCTCAATAATAGTAGTTACCCTCTCTTCAACGATACGAGAAGATGCCTCTTGAAAATAAAATCTTACCGTTATTGATTCAGATTTTTCTTGGGGAGTATAATTTATACTCAACCTACGTGCCGATAAAAAACCTACTATAGCAATAGCAATAGTAATAAGAATGATAGAAAATGGAGATATATTTTCTCTCTTATTCATCTTTCTGTTTTCTCTTATTATACAATAGATGATATAGAGCAGGCACAACAAATAGACTAATTAGTGTACCCACTGTCATTCCCACAATAATTACAAGAGACATTGGAAATTGAAGGTCGTCTCCCATACTACCCCTTTTCATAAACGGTAGTACAGAAATAATTGTAGTAAGTGAAGTCATAATGATAGCTTTCATTCTTCTGTCTCCTGCCTCCATTAAAGATTGTCTTAGAGTCATACCTTCACTTCTTCTAATCTTATTAATAGTATCTATTTTTAAAATAGAATCATTTATAACAATACCACTAACAACTACCAAACCTATCAATGACATTATATTAATACTCTCTCCTATTAATATCATTACTAATAAGATAACAAATATATCAAGCACTATCTCGGAAAGAATTATTAGGGGCTGTAAAAGAGATTCAAACTGTGCCGCTAAAATAATATAAAGCATAATAAGGGCGACAATCAATGCAAGAGCCATCTCCTTTGTATTTTTGATATTGGTAAACCATGAACCAGAGAATGAAAGGGCAAAATCTCCATTTGCCGCAACTTTTTTCTCTATATTTCTCATCACAGACCCAATATCATTTTGTTGCACGTCTAAATCTAAAGCAACATACTCTCCATCAGCTCCGCTTGTAATTTCCTGAAAATCTTCTCTATAAGTCTCCCTCAAAAGAGATTGTAAAGGAATCCTAACACCACCTTTATTAATAAAAGTTTCTGTAATCATCTTAGAAAACTCCTTATCCTCGTCTCCTAATGTCACAGGAAGTATTTGCTCACCTTGTATTATCTCAAGGATAGTATTACCGTTAAGTGTATTTTTTAATGTATAAAGAATATCTCCATAGGTAATACCATAAAGAGCCATAGCTGTTGGATTTGCAATATATAAGACATCTTTCTTTAGTCTAACTTTTGAGGTGATGGGTGCCTCTTCTCCTATTTCATTGATTTGCTCATATAACTTAGGAATCTCTTGTAAAGAAGCATTTGCAGACATTAGCTT
Source organism: uncultured Bacteroidales bacterium (assembly GCA_946545765.1). Lineage (GTDB taxonomy): Bacteria > Bacteroidota > Bacteroidia > Bacteroidales > UBA932 > Egerieousia. The sequence continues at coordinate 12,951 of CAMNNS010000011.1, forward strand.
TGCAGAGAGTAGAGATTGATTCTCTCCAAAAACCACATCCAATACATTACCCGCCTCCTTAAAAGTACAAATTGCATTTGGATAGTGAGTTTTCAAAAAATCAATGATAATCTCTTTAACATTTAGTAGCTCTTTTTCTTTATTACATTTAATATATAAACTTGCCTCAGAGATAGATAAATCTGGGCTATGCCCTAAAACATACTGTTGCACACCTATCAAAGAGGTAATATGCTCTCTTTTGTTTTCAATAATATTCTCTATTTCTTTTACCCTTTCTCTATTTTGCTCCACAGAAATTTGCTTATTCCAAACTATATTTGCTATACATTCGTTGTAAGTAATGTGAGGTAGTTTTTCTTTTTTTAAAAGAGAAAAAATAAAGAATGAACCTAAAGATGCTACGGCTATTAGTATTATAAAAATCCTACTTCTCTCTATACATTTATTCATCACTCTACTTTCCCATTTGAGCATAGGAGTTATAAAATCAAACTTTACTAAAGAATGGGAAGATTTAGTCTCTTTTTGCTTTCTAAACCACCAATAATAATAAACTGGTACAACTGTAATAGTTATAAAGTAAGATGTGAGCAGTGTTATTGTTACTGCTATTGCTTGATGAGAAAACAGAGCACCTGCAATTCCGCTAATAAAGACTATCGGGATAAATACACAACAAGTTGTTAAAAGAGAACTAAACATCGCTCCACGAACTTCCTTTGTCCCCTCTATAACAGAAGAGTATAAATCTGAACTTCTTGCCCATCTTCCAGAAATATTGTCAATTAAAATTATTGTATTATCTACCATCATACCCACCCCAAGAAGCAACCCCGAAAGAGATAAGGTGTTAAGGGATAATCCAAATAGATAAAATAATAACATAGAGAATATTAAGGAAGTAGGAATTACAAGAATAATTAGCAGAGAAGTTCTTATCTCTCTGAAAAACAGAAATATTACAATAGCAGATAGAATAATGGCTAATAATATGTTTACTAATAAGCTATTAATAGAGTAATCTAACAATTGTGTCTGATTCCTTGTAATTTCAAAATTTATATCGGGATAATCTAACTCAAACTCTTTCATTAGATTGTCTATACTCTTTTTTAAGTCAGACATTTTGGCGTCTTTCTGTTTTATAACAGCAAGACTTAATGCCTGTTTTCCATTAGAGTAGATATATCCTGAACGCTCAGCTGCTTGTTCCTTAAACTGAGCAATATCCCCCAGCCTTAATAATCTTCCTTTCTTGTTAATTAATATATCTTTTAGACTTTGGAGATTAAAAAGCAATGATTCAAACTTCACATCGTATCTATACTCTCCGTCTCTTATTGAAAGAGTACCAAGATGTATATTTGTTCTTTTAATGTAATTTTCAAACTCTTCCAAGGATATTCCTAAAGATTGCATTTTCTCTCTATCAGGAATTATAAGAATCTCAGGCGAATCAAAACCACTTATATCAGACATTGCTACTTGTGGCAATTGTTCTATTCTTCTATTTATAACTTTTGTGGTAAAACGACTCAGTTCTGCAAAATCTCCCTGTGCTAAATTTGAAAGAGTTATATTGATGTAAAATGCTGGAATATCTGTGGCACTCGCTTTAATGACTCGTGGTCTTTGCATATTTTCTGGCAAATAGGGCATAATCCTATCTACCCTTTCATTTACTTCAATAAAAAGAAAATCTATGTTAGAGCCATAATTAAACGAGAGTTTTATTGTACCATTACCGTCTTTTGAGATACAAGTTATATCTTCAACCTCATCTAACTGCATAAGTTGCTGCTTAATAGGCTTTATTACAGACTCTTCCATTTGTCTTGCAGAGAGTTTTGCATCAGCGACTTGAACAGTGATATAAGGTATATCTACATCGGGAATAAGAGAAACTGGCAAAAGATGAATACTAACTAAACCTAACACGACAATGGATAAAAGAACCATTGTTACTGCTATTGGTCTATTTACAAGTGTTCTAAGCATAATTATTGCTTTATGGTCACTTCAGATTTATCTGCAAGATTAAGGTTCCCAGAGATAATTATTTTATCTCCCTCATTAAGAATTGCCGATCTATCTTTATTTGCCTCTATAATATATGAGTTTTCGTTCGCAGAGATAATTTTAACATAAACCCAATGAGCGAGACCATCATCTGTATAGGTAAAAACAACATCTAACCCATCTCTTACAACTACCGCACTTTTTGGTACAACTAATTGATTTTTAATCTCATCTTCAACTACAACCTTAACATCAAGACCATCTATAAGTTTATTATTATTTTTTACCAATGCAGTAACTATTACTTGTCCATTTGTATTAACTGTTGGATTTATATTTGTTATCTTTCCGTGGCTTTCAACACTCTCTATCCCAAAAGGCACAACCTTAACATCCATCCCTTTTTTACAAAATGATAACTCCGAACTCATCACAAAAAAATCGATATAAAATTCTCTATCATCTATAATAGTGCAAAAGGTACCAGAAGTTTGCTCATATAATTTTCCTGATATATCTGCTATTTTGCCACTAAAAGGGGCTATTAGATAACGCTTTTTTGCCTCATTTTCTACTCTCAAATATTCACTTCTTGCATAGGTATAACCACTTTGCATTTTAACACTCTCAAATAACTCTTTATCTATAGAAAGCGTATCTCGTGCTTTATATCCTAATCCAACAAGATGATCAAACATTTCAAACTCCGCTTTTTGCAAGTTAATTTTTGCTGATTGCAAATTTATAAGGGTACTACTATGGTCTAATTCGGCAATTGTTGCCCCTTTTTGAACATAACTTCCGTTCTCCACCTTTATAGAGGATATAATTCCAGAAGACTCAAAAGAGAGAAGAGCTTTACGCTTTGCTACCAACTTTCCATTAGATAACAATTGCTTTTTAAAAGGAATTCTTTCAAGAGTAATAACCTCTACTTCATTTATTTGAGGAGTATATTCTAATTTATTTTCTTTCTCATCCTGGTCACTCTTTTCTGTATTTTTGCAAGAAACCACATAGCAACTAAAGAAGAATATTCCTAAGAGGCAAATTGTACTATAAAAAGATTTAGAAAGATTTTCTCTACACTCTCGATCCGTATTTTTAATAGGTAGCATATCACTAATATATCAATTGGTTAAAATCTACTATAATGTCGCTTTTCTCTATAAAATCATATAGAGTTAGTTGCCTTAAACCATAATAATATCTCCAAAAATTACTAATATCTGTTATATATCTTTGAATTGCCATATCTTTCTCACTTTGAGAATCTATAAGTTCGGTAACTGTAGCCTTCCCTCCTCTAAATTTTTCAACCATAAGGTCATATCGTTCTTGTGCTAAAGATTGTGCTTTTTTTGAGGCAAGACATTGTTGCCTTTGATTGTTGAATTGCCCTACAGCCATAAAGATTTTTCGTCTGTAATCATTCTCACTCTGCTGTACCTTTGCTCTTGAAGCTTCTTGAGCTGCCTTAGCCTTTTGTACCCTTCCATAACCTAACCCCCAATCAAAAATTGGTATAGAAAAAGACAAGCCCACTATCTCTTGATCTAAGGGGCTTTTATACACTTCTCTAAGTTTGCTATCTGTTTTTGAAAGGCCAAGTCTCGCCATTAGCGACATTGATATTCCTCGCGATGCTTTTGCTCTTGCTACGTCAGATTCAGCATTTAATAATCCTATCTCATTCATCACAGAGAAAGATGAATTCGCTAAAGATTTATCAATTACAAACTGATAATCCATCTCTATTATAGGCAGTTCCTCTGCAATAATAGGATTAACGTCTAATGACTCATCGTAGCCCAATAAGGAATTAAGTTGCATTTGAGCCTCTCTGATTTTTACTGCAGACTCATTTATATTTATGCTATCCTTCAATAAATTAAGATCTAATTTCAAGAGTTCATCTTTGCTAACACGCCCAAGCTTCATCCTTTCATTTGCTATAGAGCGTAATTGTAGAGTATTATTGTAATTAGAAAGTGCTACTTGATAACTATTTTTTGCCAAAAGAAGTGCATAAAAATACTCAACTACTTCTATAGTGATCTGTTCCATAGATTCTATATATTTTCTCTTACTTAGCTCGTACTCTTTTGGTGATATTTTTTTATCCCATTTAAACTGATTATACGAAAACAAAGATTGAGTATAACGAATTGTAAATGGCTGTGAATACCAAGTAATTCCTTTTGTCGTTCCAAATTGATCTATTCGAGATAGATCTGAATACACAGATATAGCCCCACCTGTAAAAGGAATATTCTGAGAAATACTAAAACCCAAACTATTTTGCAGATTGTAGGATTTGGTATATCTCATTTCTCCTGTAGTATAATCTTGCAAAAGAGTTAAGGAGCGGTCAAATGACATAAGACTACCATACAAATTAACAGATGGCAACATACTTGCTCTATAAGAACGATATTGCCAATATGAAGAGATAAATTCATTTCTTGCTTCTAAAGCTGCAACAGATTGAGTTTTAGCAATTTGAATGGTTTCGTTTAAAGACATTTGTTGCCCTTTCCCTAATATTGGCGAAAGTATGCAGAGAGCTACTATTACAAAAGTGATTTTTCTACCTCTAAATTCCATAGGGATAACCGTATATCTATCTACAAAAATAATAAAATCTATTTAAGAAACACCTTTAAAAATTAAATTTACTATTTGTTCTATTAAGCTAATCTATATCACAGACATGCCCATATTTTTGCAAATAATAAGAAGAGACATTTTCTATATTCTTGTTAGTAATAAATATATCGTCTATACTCCCATTTCCACTAACAAAATATATTAAACTCTCCAATTCTTTAATCGGAGCATAACTAATACATTCTATATCATACGGAATAATAATTCTTTTAGGGTTCGCTCCAAGACGAGCTTGTAAATCCCGTTTTCTAAACTGAGGTGCCACTATAACTATTACATCATCATTCTCTTGCTGATAATGAAATATCATATCCAACTCCCTATCTAAACAAGCATCGCAAGGATGAGGAGGAATAAATAGACCTATGCTTCTCCTATTTTTAATTTCATCAAAAATCCCCAAGCCATCTAATTCAGTACTTAAAGCTAATGTTCCAATGGTTGCTTGAGATTGCATACTTGACGTTAATGCATCTAAATACATTATAGCATCTGCCCTATAGCTATGTATTATTTGCCTATTCTCCCTATGTGTTTTTATCAGCATAAAACATAGGAAAAAGTTTAATGCAAGCAAACAAAGTATTATAATTTTATTTAAGTTTAATTTTGGTAATGACATAATTATTTTGCTCTTTAATATCCTTAATTTGTAAATAGTTCTCGTTTTAAATTAATCTTTACTATAACATAATTGCTCTCATCTGTAACTCCCTCTAAAACATCTGGATTTACAGCATAACGGTTTAGTTGCTCCTTTAATTTCTCCACTAAATGAGGGAAAACCAAAAAGTATAAACTCTCTTCTTTAGCATCTTTAAGCCCACCAGCAAGAGGAGCCGCAGTGAAATCCCCTACATCAGACCAGTGCCAAATGTTGTTATAATTCAAACCATAAACACAAGTAGACAGCTTGCCTTTTCTATGTATAAACAAACCTATCATTTCACATTTTGAGGTTTTTAAAAACTTAAAAATGTTCGCATGATCATATTGTTGAGAATATTCAAAAGCCTCAATAGGATTATCATAATTATAAAAATCTTTAGGTAATGAATATTTCCCAAAATCAAAAAGATACTGTACACCAAGCTCGCCATTCTCATACTTTAAAAGATGGGGCTCTTCTGTATCTGTTATAAAAACGGTGTTTTGATAAGAGGAAAAAACATCGGGATAAGTTCCTGGAAGTCTTTTCATATTTTTCTCCTCAACCAAATACTCTCTACTTATTGTGGTATCTTTTCCTATGTATAACAACCTACCATCAGGAGATGCCCAACCAAAACCAAAATAGGTTAAATATCCATCTGAAAGATAATAAGAATTCTCCCCTATCCTAGGCAACAATCTCTCTTCTATAAACTCTCCAGAAGGGGTGTATTTAATAACTTTATCATCATCCCAGGAAAAGACTATAACCGTATCTTTTAAAAGCTGAAAACCAGTTATTCCAAGATATTCTCCTGGACCACGTCCTCTATTACCTATACGATTCAAAAATTTACCATCTAAATCATATCGGAAAATATTTCTCGCCATCACATTATCTACTATATAATAACTATCATCGCCAACATAAAGCAAAGGGTTATAACCTACCACATTAATAGAATCTGTCTCTAATGCAACATACTCCACACTCTCGATAAGATTTGTAAAGGTGTCTATCGAGTTTTTAAACTCAACCTTTATCCGGGAATTATCGGTAGAGTTATTGTTAGAACTACAAGATATAAGAATAGTGAGGGCTAAGATGAAATAGAAACTTGTAAATAAACTGGTTCTCATATTTTTCTCTTATTGCATTAATTGTGATTTTTGCTTGTACTACTATTTTCTTTTGTTAACTGTAATAAACCACACCTTGAATGATAACACAGCCCCTTATCTGTTTCAAAAAGAGCACAAACAGCATGATACCAACCTTCTCGTATAGATGGACAATCTTTACCTAAGTGATGATGCTGATAGACTTTCGTTCGAATAGTAACATAATCTGTATTTTGTAAATTTGCATAAGCAACATGTAGAGTCAAAACGTTTATTGCTAAAACTGCAATAACCCCTAATATTTTTAAATATACCTTTTTCATAATCAATTAAATTTTAATTTGTAAATAATTCCTGTTTTAAATTAATCTTTACTATAATGTAATTACTCTCATCTGTAACTCCCTCTAAAACATCAGGATTTACAACATAATGGTTTAGTTATTTTGTGAAGGAAGAGTTATATCCATTATTCCGCATTCACTATATGAGCATCTAAAAAGTTCTGACATTTTTTTAGTTCTACAAGTTGGATGTGCCCTCTTAGGAATCTCTGGACACTGATCAATCTGATGTACAACATGACCAAGTGGCATGAATTCTGGTCCATCTGTGCTTTTATCCCTCGAATCCTTAACAACATCTGGATTTGCAATTAAAGTACTAATAGTACATAAATTTAGAGCAATAAGAACTATTGCACAAGCCATTTTTGATAATAACTTTTTCATAGTGTGTAAATTTAATAATTAATAATAAGTAAAAAAATAGCTTGACCAAACAAAAATGTTTGAGCCAAGTTTGCTGTATAATCT